>NZ_JBEZDJ010000032.1:0-84328 GCF_040648275.1 Micromonospora sp. NPDC049171 | reverse complement strand
CACTCGTGAGGGTGTGGGAGAGTAGGACGCCGCCGGACAATCTTTCAGATAGGGCCACCCCGATACGGGGTGGCCCTATCTGCATATCCACACCCCGATGCACCCCTGCCGGAGCCCTCCGGGGTCCCGAGCCGTTCTACCCGGGTGCGCCCCGGACGGCCCTGCCAGGGCCCAGGACCACGGCACGATCCCCGGTTACGGCCCGATCCCCGACCACGGCGCGTTTCCCGGTCACGGCCCGATCCCGACCACTTGATCGACTCGACTTTCTTGAAATCGCGGTATCCACGAGCGCGGGACACCCCGACAACAGTGAACCCGAGTCGATCGGCGGTATCCACGAGCGCGGGACAGCCCGATATCAGTGAACTCGGGTCGATCGCGGGTGGGCGGGGCATCCGCGAGCGCGGAAAGGCTCGGTGTCGGCGGGCCCGAGGCGATGGGCCGAGGGCTGGACCGGGTTCGACCTTGGACTGGGCTCGACCTGGGGACGGGCGAGCCGTGTGGGGTCAGTCGCGGGTCTGCATGTCCTTGCGGAGGTCGCGGAGCAGGCTGCCGGCGTCGGTGACCGACCGCCCGGGGAACATCGCCATCACAACGCTGCCGTGGTCGGCCCATCCGCACACCGCGAAGTCGCCGCCCTCGCCGCTGGTGCTGCCGCACCTCATCACGCCGCCCAGGTCGCCCGCGGGCACCTCGCGCAGCCCGTTCACCGCACCGGTCTCGTCGGACATGAGGCGGAACAGGCTTTCCAGATCGCGTTCCGGCTGCCAGAGCAGTGTGGTGCCGCCGAAGATGAGCACCGAGCGCTTGTCGTCGGCCGGGTCGCGGTAGACCGTGCCGAAGCTCCGGTCCAACTCGATGTCCGCCGCCAGGCCGCTGCGCAGGTAGTCGGCGGTGCTCTTCGCCCGTTCGCTGTCATCCCGGGTCAGGCCGGCCACCTGCGGGGGTGAGGTGAGCTCGGTGTCCTTCTGCTGTGCCACCCGCCAGCCTGCGGCGCCCAGCACACCGGCACCCGCGAGGCCGACCACCAGCGCGACCGTCCAACCGATCTTGCGCCGTCTCGACCAGCCGCCGCTGCGCTCGTCGGGGTCGCCGCCGGAATCCCGGGTGCTGAGCTGGATCGGCTCTTCGGTCAGCTCGACCGGCTCGCGACCGCCGTCGAGCGACCGCTCGGTGAGATGTGCGTCGGACATAGCCGACACCGTACGCGAACCACAGGTGGCGCACGTCAGGTCCGCGGAAGCCCTCCGTAGACTTGTCAGGTGACCGAGAGACTGGATGCCCAACGCCCCGACGCCCCGACCCTTGCCGGCCAGTACCAGCCCGGTGAGGTAGAGCAGCGACGGTACGAGCAGTGGGTAGCCGCCGGCCACTTCCGGGCCTCCGCCGACAGCGACAAGCCCCCCTTCACCATCGTCATCCCACCGCCGAACGTGACCGGCTCGCTGCACATGGGCCACGCGTTCGAGCACACCCTGATGGACGCGTTGACCCGGCGTAAGCGGATGCAGGGGTTCGAGGCGCTGTGGCTGCCCGGCATGGACCATGCCGGCATCGCCACCCAGAACCTGGTGGAGCGTCAGCTCGCCGCCGAGGGGCTGTCCCGCCACGACCTCGGCCGGGAGAAGTTCGTCGAGCGGGTCTGGCAGTGGAAGGCCGAGTCCGGTGGGGCGATCCTGGGGCAGATGCGGCGCCTCGGTGACTCCGTCGACTGGGACCGTGAGCGCTTCACGATGGACGAGGGGCTGACCCGTGCCGTCCAGACGATCTTCAAGAAGCTCTTCGACGAGGGCCTCATCTACCGGGCCAACCGGATCATCAACTGGTGCCCGCGCTGTCTGACCGCGCTCTCCGACATCGAGGTCGAGCACACCGACGACGACGGTGAGCTGATCTCGATCCGCTACAGCGACGAGGTCGTGGTGGCCACCACCCGGGCCGAGACGATGCTGGGCGACACCGCCGTGGCGGTGCACCCGGACGACGAGCGGTACCAGCACCTGATCGGCACCGAGGTCGAGCTGCCGCTGACCGGCCGCCGCATCCCGATCGTCGCCGACGCGCACGTCGACCCGTCGTTCGGCACCGGCATGGTCAAGGTGACCCCGGCGCACGACCCCAACGACTTCGAGATCGGCCAGCGGCACGACCTGCCCGCGCTCACCGTGATGGACGAGCGTGGGGTGATCACCGTGCCCGGCCCGTTCGAGGGGCTGGACCGGTTCGAGGCGCGGCCCGCGATCGTGGCCGCGCTGCGCGAGCAGGGCCGGATCGTCGCGGAGAAGCGGCCGTACGTGCACGCGGTCGGGCACTGCTCGCGGTGCAAGACGACAGTCGAGCCGCGGTTGTCGTTGCAGTGGTTCGTCAACACCGCCCCGCTGGCCCAGGCCGCCGGTGACGCGGTACGTGACGGTCGGGTCCGCATCGAGCCGGCCGAGCTGGCCAAGCGCTACTTCGCCTGGGTCGACAACATGCACGACTGGTGCATCTCCCGCCAGCTGTGGTGGGGGCACCGGATCCCGGTCTGGTACGGCCCGCAGGGCGAGATCGTCTGCGTCGGCCCGGACGAGCAGCCGCCGACCGGCGACGGTTGGCGGCAGGACGAGGATGTGCTGGACACCTGGTTCTCCAGCGCGCTCTGGCCGTTCTCCACCCTCGGCTGGCCGGAGCAGACCCCGGACCTGGCCAAGTTCTATCCGACGAGTGTCCTGGTCACCGGCTACGACATCCTGTTCTTCTGGGTCGCCCGGATGATGATGTTCGGCCTGTACGCGATGGACGGCAAGCAGCCGTTCGACGTGGTGGCCCTGCACGGCATGGTCCGGGACGAGCACGGCAAGAAGATGTCCAAGTCGTTCGGCAACGTGGTCGACCCGTTGGACTGGATCGACCGGTTCGGTGCCGACGCCACCCGGTTCACCCTGGCCCGTGGCGCCAACCCCGGGCAGGACGTGCCGGTCAGCGAGGAGTGGTGCCAGGGCTCGCGCAACTTCTGCAACAAGCTCTGGAACGCCACCCGCTTCGCCCTGATGAACGGTGCGCACACCACGGGTGACCTGCCGCCCGCCGAGCAGCTCTCCACCGTCGACCGGTGGATCCTGTCCCGGCTGGCGCACGTCACCGCCGAGGTCGACGAGCAGTTCGAGGCGTACGAGTTCGCCAAGGTGTGTGACCTGCTCTACCACTTCGCCTGGGACGACGTGTGCGACTGGTACGTGGAGCTGAGCAAGCCGGTGCTCGCCGAGGGCGGTGCGCGGGCCGAGGCCAGCCGTCGGGTGCTCGGGCATGTGCTGGACCAGCTGCTGCGGCTGCTGCACCCGGTCATCCCGTTCGTCACCGAGGAGCTGTGGCTCGCGCTGACCGGCGGCGAGACGGTGCAGACCGCCGCGTGGCCGGTGGCCGACCGGTCGCGCGTCGACGACGCCGCCGAGGCCGAGCTGGCCGGTGTGCAGCGCGTGGTCACCGAGATCCGGCGGTTCCGTTCCGATCAGGGGCTGCGCCCCACCCAGCGGGTGGCCGCCCGGTTGGACGGGCTCGCCGGGGCGGGCATCGACGCCCACGAGCCGCTGATCCGCTCCCTGGTCCGGCTCGATCCGGCCGGTGACGATTTCCAGGCCAGCGCCACGCTGGCCATGCCCGGTGCGGTCGGTGTCGCGTTGGACACCCGGGGGTCGATCGACGTGGCCGCCGAGCGGGCCCGGCTGATGAAGGACCGCGCCGCCGCCGAGAAGGAGGTCGCGCAGGCCCGGGCGAAGCTCGACAACCCTGCCTTCATCGGCAAGGCCCCCGAGCCGGTCGTCGCGAAGATCCGCGACCGGCTCGCCACCGCCGAGGCCGACCTGGTCCGGATCGACGCTGCTCTGGAGACACTGTCCTCGTGACCGACCGTACCGAATTCGCCGCCGTCGAGGCCGAGCTGAACGCCCGTGGCTTCACCCGCATGGTCTTCGAGCTGGACCGGATCGAGTCGCTGCTCGACCTGCTCGGCAGCCCGCAGCGGGCGTATCCCGCGATCCACCTGACCGGCACCAACGGCAAGACCTCCACCGCCCGGATGATCGACTCGCTGCTGCGGGCGCACGGGCTGCACACCGGCCGCTACACCAGCCCGCACCTGGAGACCGTCCGGGAGCGGATCAGCCTGGACGGGGAGCCGGTCAGCGAGGAGCGGTTCGCGGCGGTCTACCGGGAGATCAAACCGCTGGCCGAGCTGGTGGACGCGCGGTCGGACGAGCACCTGACGTACTTCGACATGACGACGGCGTTGGCGTTCGCCACGTTCGCCGACGCGCCTGTCGACATCGCGGTGGTCGAGGTGGGCCTCGGCGGTGCCGAGGACGCCACGAACGTCATCCAGGCCGGGGTCTGTGTGATCACCCCGATCGGGCTGGACCACACCGAGTGGCTGGGTGACACGCTTCAGGACATCGCGCTGGCCAAGGCCGGCATCATCCATCCGGGCGCCACGGTGATCGCCGCCGCCCAGGAGGAGGAGGCCGCGGGTCCCCTCCTCGACCGCTGCGCCGAGGTCGGCGCCACCATCGCCCGGGAGGGCGCCGAGTTCGGCGTACTGGGTCGGGCTGTCGCGGTCGGCGGCCAGGTGCTGAGCCTGCAGGGCCTGGGCGGCGTCTACGACGACGTGTTCATTCCCCTGCACGGTGCCCACCAGGCGCAGAACGCGGCGGTGGCGCTCGCCGCCGTGGAGGCGTTCCTGGGTGCCGGGGCGCGACGCCAGCTGGACATCGAGGCGGTCCGGGAGGGCTTCGCCTCGGCCAGCTCGCCGGGTCGGTTGGAGCGGGTCCGTAACGCCCCGACCATCCTGCTGGACGGGGCGCACAACCCGCACGGCATGAAGGCCACCGTCACCGCACTCCAGGAGGAGTTCGCGTTCAGCAAGCTGGTGGCCGTGATCGGCGTACTCGCGGACAAGGACGCCGAAGGCCTGCTTGAGCTGCTGGAGCCGGTGGTCGACCAGGTGGTGGTCACCCGCAACAGCTCGCCACGGGCGATGCCGACGGAGGAGCTTGCCGAGCTGGCCGCCGAGATCTTCGGCGAGGAGCGGGTGGAGTCGGCCGAGGATATGCCGGACGCGATCGAGCTGGCCGTCGCGCTGGCCGAGGAGGACGTTCCCGGTGAGCTCAGTGGGGTCGGCGTGCTGGTCACGGGGTCAGTGGTGACGGTCGCCGACGCACGCCGGCTGCTGAAGCGATGACCAGCCCAGAGCGGGAGCCGCATACCCCGACCGGCCCGCCGGTCGAGCGGCCGGCGGGGGAGGACCCCACGGCCGGGCAGCCCCGACGCTCCGGGTTGCGCAACCCGGAGCGGGCGGTCCGCGGCCTGGGCGCTGGCACGCTCGGCCTGGAGGCGCTGGTGCTGCTGCTGGCGATCCAGCCGATCCGGGTGGTCGGCGGTGACCTGAGTGGTGCCGCCATCGGTGCCGTGGTGGCGCTGGCGGTGGCCGCTGTCGTGGTCGCCGGCATGATGCGCCGCCCGTGGGCGTGGCACGCCGGCACGGTGCTGCAGGGTCTGCTGATGCTGGGCGGCCTGCTGCACTGGTCACTGCTCGCCCTGGGCATCATCTTCGCCCTGGTGTGGGCGTACGCGCTGCACGTCCGTCGGGTCATCCTCGGCTGACGCGGACCGGGCGGCGGCCCCCGGGACACCGGCCGGGTCAGGCCTCGGCGCGTTCGCGCCACTGGGTCAGCGCGATGCCGTGGCCGTCCGGGTCGCGGAAGGCCGCCGCCCACACCTCCAGCTTCGAGCCCCGGTTGACCACCCGGGGCGCGTACGTGAATCGGACGCCCGACCCGCGGAGCCGTTCGTACGCCGCTTCGATGTCGTTGACCTCGAGGTTGACGTGCACCAGCCGACGGCTGATGGGCGCCGCCCCGGTCACCTCGCGCAGCACGAGCCGGGTCGTGCCGGAGGCGAGCACGGCGTTGCCGGCGCCCTGGTCGACCTCGGTGAAGCCGAGCACGTCGCGGTAGAAGTCGAGTGACCGGGACAGGTCGGTCACCAGCAGGGTGAGGCCCACACCGCTGATCGGCGCGGCCGGGTCCGCGGCCGTGTCCCCGGCGAACCCGAAGATCGCCTCGTCCAGTTCCGCGTCGGTGACTGTCGCGCGTGCCGCCCCGGCCGTGGAGGGATCGTCCAGCGGAAGATCGAGTGGGTCCAGCGGGTCGGTCGTGCCCGGACCGGACCGCTGCGCGGGCGGCGGGTCGGCGATCCGGTCGGCGGCCGGCAGGTCGCTCCGGTCGGTCTCCGGCGGGTCGAACCGGTCGGCGGTCGGCACGTTGCTCCGGTCGGCGGCCGGCACGTTGCCCCGGTCGGCCGCCGGTGGGTCGAACCGGTCGGCGGCGGGCTCGTCGAACTGCTCCTCGGCGGGCGGGCGCGGTGCCGGGGTGGCCCGCCGGGGCAGCCCGCCACCGGCCTGCTGGTCGACGAGGACGCCCTCCAACACCACGCGGCCGCCCGGGCTCTGGTGCATCACCACGGGCTCGCGGTCCTCGGGACGGACGCCCGGGTCGTCGCGCAGCGGGTCGGGGCGCAGCGGATCGGGGCGTGCGGGATCGGAGCCGAGCGGGTCGTGGAACCGGTCACCGAGCGGGTCGCCGAAGTCGTCCCGGAAGTCGTCGTCCGGCGCACGGTCGGCCCACGGCGGGGCATCCTGCTGGATCAGCACCTCGTCCACGGCGTCGACGTCGGCGAACTCCGGCGGAAGGTCGGCGACGGCGGCGGCGGTCTCGGCGTGGGTCGGCACCTCGTCCCAGAGGACCTTGACGTGCCGCTGGTCGTCCAACGCGACCCGGATCGGCAGGGCCTGGCCCAGCGACGGCCACTTGGAGACCGGCACCCTCGGCTCGATGATCTTCTTGGATCGGGGTGGCAGACCGGGCGCGTCGAGCACCAGTTGCAGTTCGCAGCGGCCGAACGCGTACTGGGTGGGTGGTTCGGAGGCGCTGTGCACGTGCCCGACGCCGACCACCCAGGTGCGCCCGCCACCGCGTACGGTCGCCAGCGCGATCGCCAGCACCAGCAGGGCGACCCCGAGAGCCACGATGGCCCAACTGGTCATGCCCAGCCCGAAGAGGACGACGAAGGTGGCCACGGTGCCCAGCACCGTGCCGATCAGCTTGCGTACCGGCGCGATGGGCCGGTTTCCGCCATTCGCCACAGTGGACCTCCCGGGGTCAGGGTCAGGCTAGGCCGGATCGGCCGCCGGGGGAAAGACCGGCCGCCGCGCCGGCGCCGGGACCGGGTCGCTACGCTGACCGTACCGATTCCCCGCGTTCAGCGTGCACAGGAGGAACCCAGCGTGTCCAGCAACAGCCCGGATGAGCGCAGCCTCGTTCTGATCAAGCCCGACGCGGTCCGCCGTGGCCTGGTCGGCGAGGTTCTCTCCCGCTTCGAGCGCAAGGGGCTGCGGATCGACGCGATGGTGCACCGGACGATGGACGCCGCGCTCGCCGACCAGCACTACGCCGAGCACGTCGAGAAGGCGTTCTACCCGCCGCTGAAGGACTTCATGACCAGCGGTCCGCTGGTCGCGCTGGTGCTCTCCGGAGACCAGGTCATCGACGTGGTGCGAGGGCTGGTCGGCGCCACCGACGGGCGCAAGGCCGCCGCCGGCACCATCCGGGGCGACCTGTCGCTGTCCAACCGGGAAAACCTGGTGCACGCCTCCGACTCGACCGACAGCGCCAAGCGCGAGATCGCGCTCTGGTTCCCCGAACTGGGCTGACCCGGCCGGGGCCGGCCGACGGCGTCGGGGCTCAGTCGACCGGCGGCAGTTTCGTCGGGTTTCCGACCAGGTAGATCCCGGTGATCCGGCCGTCGGCCGCGGCGATGGTCAGCGTGTACCGACTGCCGTCCGCACGGGTGACCACCCTGGCGGGTTCCCCGTTCAGTTCGACCGTCCGCACGGTGATGGGGCGGCGGCCGGGGCCGTAGATCCCGGCGTAGAACCGGGCGATCCGGTCCGCGCCGCTGACCGGGTTGCGGGCGGCACGGACCCGACCACCGCCGTCGTTCCAGGCCGTGGCGTCCGCCGCGACCAGGCCGGTGAGCGTCGCCAGGTCACCGTCGCGGGCGGCGGCGAGGAACGCGTCCAGCAACCGTTCCCGTTCGGCCCGACTGGCGGTGAAGCGACGCTGCTCCTGATGGACCCGGGTGCTCGCCCGGTGGTGTAGTTGCCGACAGTCCTCGACGGACCGGTCCAGGATTTCGGCGATCTCGGTGTACGGCAGGTCGAAGGCGGTACGCAGGACGTACACCGCCCGCTCCGGCGGGGTCAGCCGCTCCAGGACGTGCAGCAACGCGATGGAGAGCGAGTCGCGCAGCTCCGCGCGGTCCAACGGTCCGAACGGCGAGGGCGCGGTCGGCACCGGCTCGGGCAGCCAGGTGCCGACGTACGTCTCGCGGGCCGCCTGTCGGGCCCGCAACCGGTCCAGGGCCAGGCGGGTGACCACCCGGGACAGGTACCGGCGCGGTTCCGCCACCGCCGACCGGTCCACGCCGAGCCAGCGCAGGTACGCCTCCTGGAGCACGTCCTCCGCGTCGTGCCGGCTGCCGAGCAGGCGGTACGCGAGCCCGAGCAGCATCGGCCGGTGCGCCTGGAGCGCACCGGCCGCGTCTGCCGCCTCGGTCGTCACACCTGGGCCGGGGGCTCCGTGTGCGTCGTCACGGCGATCCGATTCCACACGTTGATTGTGGCAATCGCGAGGACCAGATCGGCCAGTTCCTTCTCCGGCCAGACCTTCGCGGCGGCGTCCCACACCTCGTCCGACACTCCGTGCTCGCCGAGGCGGGTCACCGCGTCGGTGAGCGCCAGCGCGGTCCGCTCCCGCTCGTCGAAGAACGACAGCGCCTCCCGCCAGGCGGACACCGCGAACAGCCGCCGGCTCGACTCGCCGGCGGCGAGGGCGTCGCGGGTGTGCATGTCCACGCAGAACGCGCAGCCGTTCAGGATCGACGCCCGCAGCTTGACCAGTTCCAGCACGGTGTGGTCGACGTTCGCCTGGACGTACTTCTCCAGCCCCGACACGGCCTGGTATCCCTGCGGTGCGACCTCGAAGAGCCTCATTCGTTGCATGACCAACTCCCTGTTCGATCCGACACCGTCACGACGGTGGGGCCGAGGCGTGTCGTGACAACCGCGGCGGTGACTCCGGTCACGCCGTCCGGCTGGTCGGCGAGCCCGCAACCGGGCCCCGCCCCCTGACCCGCTCGCGCTGATCGTGAGGTTGACGGGCGGACCGGTGATCCACTCGCCCGCCAACCTCATGATCGACGGGGCGGCGTCGGGTGGCCCGAGCAGGCCGAACGGCTCCCCGTTGCCAACCGTCAGGTTGACGCCGCGGACTGTCCGAACCTTCCGACGCCGGGGTCGCCCGCGGATGCGGTACGTGCGGCTTACCCCGACCGCGACCGGCAGGCTAGGAGTGATCGGGACGGCTGGGAAACGGATTCGGATCGAGCCGAATGCTCACGCCGAGGCGCTCGCCGGCTCGTCGCCGATGAGCTGCACCAGTGCCACGCCGGCCGGTTCCAGGCCGTACAGCACCCGCCGGCCCACCCGGCGGCGGTGCACCACACCGGCGGTGAGCAGCGCGGAGAGCTGCTCCGAGACGGTGCTCGGGGCGAGCCCCAGGGTGGCCGCGAGGCCGGCGGTGGTCGCCGGCCGGGTCAGTGCCCGCAGCACCTGGGCGCGACCTCGGCCGACCAGCACCGCCAGCCGGTCCGTGACCGGTGGTGTCGTCCCGGGCGCCGAGGTGGGCCCACCCTCGGCGAGCACCACCGCCCCGCGCGCCTGGTAGGAGACGGCGATGATCTCCGGATGGTCGGTGGCGCAGATGAGTGCTCCCTGCGAGAAGACCAGCGGAAGGAGCAGCAGCCGCTGGTTCACCGCCGTGATCTGCTGCTCCGACGGCTTCACCAGCGTCAGCACCGGCTTTTCCCAGCGCACCCGCTGGTGCAGGTCGGCCAGCAGCGCGTCCGGGCCGTCCGCGGCGAGCGCCCGCGCCCGGTGCAGCACCTCCTCGTCCAGCGCCGCCCGCATCGCCGACCACCAGGGCGCGATGGCCGCCTCCCAGTACGCCTCAATCCCGTCGGCGAGCCGGTCCAGGGCGGCCTGCCGGTCCGTGACGAACGGGCTCAACCAGCCGGGCAGGTCGTCGGGGTGGTGGTAGCGGGGGATCTGCTCGGCGATCACCTCGGCCGGCGTCGCGCGCAGCTCGGCGAGCTGTTCGGCCAGGGTGGGCGCGGCCGACGTGGGGATCGGGCTGAGGAAGTCCGGTGCGGGTAGGCCGATGGTCAGCAGCTTGGCCGGCGCGGTCGCCGGCACCTCGGCGAGCACCCGCCGTGCGTGCCGCGCCCAGGCGGTGTACGGCCAGGGTGCCGCTTCCGGATGGCGCTGCAGCACGAACAGGCTGGTCAGCACCTCCCAGAGCGGGCTGATGGCGATCCGGGTGCGGGCCAGTGTGGGCTCGTCCAACTCGATCCGGATCACCCGGCCAGCCTAGGGTGCCGGCGTAGGCGCTCACTCGGCGGCGGCGCGGTGGGCGGGTCGAGTATCGTTGGGCACCGTAAGGCGATGACCCGGCCATCACCGGTGAGCCTCCGGAAGAACGGCCGGGTGACCGGCCCAGTAGAACCGGACGGGTGCGGCCCGTCACAGCCGACAATGAGCGGGCGGTCGATCCTGACCGCCAAGCGGGGTGGTACCGCGGGCCACCCGGGGGGCGTCGTCGACGCGTACCCCGGAAGGTTCGTCCTCGCAGACCCACGTTGCGTGAGCTGCATGAGGAGAGCGACCCCCGATGGCCTATCCGTTGCACGACCCGATCGCCGCCGGTGTCCCGGCGAGCCCGGACCTGCCCGCGGTCGAGCGCCGGGTGCTGGAGCACTGGACGGCCGACAAGACCTTCGAGGCCAGCGTCGAGGCCCGTCCCGCCGGCACGGACGGTAAGAACGAGTACGTCTTCTACGACGGTCCGCCGTTCGCCAACGGTCTGCCGCACTACGGTCACCTGTTCACCGGGTACGTCAAGGACGTGGTGCCGCGCTACCAGACCATGCGCGGGCGGCACGTCGAGCGGCGCTTCGGCTGGGACTGCCACGGCCTGCCCGCCGAGGTGGTGGCCGAGAAGCAGCTCGGCATCACCAGCAAGGCGGAGATCATCGACCTGGGCGTGGCCCGGTTCAACGAGGCCTGCCGCACCTCGGTGCTGGAGTTCACCCAGGACTGGGAGCGCTACATCAACCGGCAGGCCCGCTGGGTCGACTTCACCAACGACTACAAGACCCTCGACCTGGACTACATGGAAAGCGTCATGTGGGCCTTCAAGACCCTGCACGACAAGGGTCTGATCTACGAGGGCTTCCGGGTGCTGGCGTACTGCTGGCGCTGCGAGACGCCGCTGTCGAACACCGAGACCCGGATGGACGACGTCTACCGGGACCGGCACGACCCGACCCTGACTGTGTGGTTCGGGCTGACCGCCGACGAGTCCGCCCCCGAGCTGGTGCGCGGGCCGGTCAGGCTGGGCGTCTGGACCACCACGCCGTGGACCCTGCCGTCCAACCTGGCGCTCGCCGTCGGCCCGGACATCGAGTACGCGGTGCTGGAACGCGACGGGGAGCGGTTCGTGGTCGGCGCGGCGCGGCTGGCCGCGTACGCCAAGGAGCTGGACGGCTTCGAGCTCCTCGGCACGGTGTACGGCCGGGACCTGGTCGGTCGCCGCTACACGCCGCTGTTCGACTTCCTCGTCGAGCAGGCCGGGGAGAACGCCTACCAGGTGCTCGGCGCGGAGTTCGTCACCACCGAGGACGGCACCGGGATCGTGCACCTGGCCCCGGCCTTCGGTGAGGACGACCAGAACGTCTGCAACGCGGCCGGGATCCCCACCATCGTCACCGTCGACGACCACACCCGGTTCACCGCGCTGGTCCCGCCGTACCAGGGTGAGCAGGTCTTCGACGTCAACAAGCCGGTGATCCGGGAGCTGAAGGACCGGGGGGTGGTGCTCCGGCAGGACACCTACACCCACTCGTACCCGCACTGCTGGCGGTGCGACACCCCGCTCGTCTACAAGGCGGTGTCGTCGTGGTTCGTCGCGGTGACGCAGTTCCGGGACCGGATGGTCGAGCTGAACCAGGAGATCAACTGGACGCCCGGGCACATCAAGGACGGCTCGTTCGGCAAGTGGCTGGCCAACGCCCGGGACTGGTCGATCAGCCGGAACCGGTTCTGGGGTTCGCCGATCCCGGCGTGGAAGTCCGACGACCCGAACTACCCGCGCCTGGACGTGTACGGCTCGCTGGCCGACATCGAGCGGGACTTCGGCGTACGCCTGACCGACCTGCACCGGCCGGCGGTGGACGACCTGGTCCGCCCCAACCCGGACGACCCGACCGGTCAGTCGATGATGCGCCGGGTGCCGGAGGTGCTGGACTGCTGGTTCGAGTCCGGGTCGATGCCGTTCGCCCAGGTGCACTACCCGTTCGAGAACGCCGACTGGTTCGAGCACCACTACCCGGGTGACTTCATCGTCGAGTACATCGGGCAGACCCGCGGCTGGTTCTACACGATGCACGTGCTGGCCACCGCGCTGTTCGACCGGCCGGCGTTCCGCAACTGCCTGAGCCACGGCATCCTGCTCGGCTCGGACGGGCGCAAGATGTCCAAAAGCCTGCGCAACTACCCGGACGTCTACCACGTCTTCGACGCGTACGGCTCGGACGCGATGCGCTGGATGCTGATGTCCTCGCCGGTGTTGCGCGGCGGCGACATGGCGGTCACCGAGGCGGGCATCCGCGACGCCGTCCGGCAGGTGCTGCTGCCGCTGTGGAACGTCTGGTACTTCTTCACCCTCTACGCCAACGCGGACGGGCACTCCGCACGGCGGCGCACCGACTCGACGCACCTGCTCGACAGGTACGTGCTGGCGAAGACGAACGAGTTGGTGTCGACGGTCGGCGCGCAGATGGACGCGTACGACATCTCCGGCGCCTGCGCCACCGTCCGGTCCTACCTGGACGCGCTGACCAACTGGTACGTGCGCCGCTCCCGGGACCGGTTCTGGTCCGGTGACGTCAACGCCTTCGACACGCTCTGGACCGTGCTGGAGACGCTCTGCCGGGTGGTGGCGCCGCTCGCGCCGCTGACCGCGGAGGAGATCTGGCGTGGGCTGACCGGGGAGCGCTCGGTGCACCTGACCGACTGGCCGGAGGCGACCGAGTTCCCGGCCGACCACGACCTGGTCGCGGCGATGGACGCCACCCGGGCGGTCGCCTCGGCGGCGCTGTCGCTGCGCAAGGCCAAGGGTCTGCGGGTGCGGCTGCCGCTGTCCAAGCTGACCGTGGCCTCACCGGCGGCAGAGCAGTTGCGGCCGTTCGCCGACCTGGTCACCGACGAGGTCAACGTGAAGGCGGTGGAGTTCAGCGCGGAGCTGTCCGCGTACTGCGAGCAGGTGTTGACGGTGGTGCCCCGGGCGCTCGGCCCGCGGGTCGGCAAGCAGGTGCAGCAGGTGATCAAGGCGGTCAAGGCGGGGGACTGGGAGCTTGTCGACGGCGCCCCGGTGGCCGCCGGCGTCACCCTCGCGGAGGGCGAGTACGAGTTGCGCCTGGTCGCCGCCGACGCCGAGAACTCCGCGCCCCTGCCCGGCGGTGAGGGCGTGGTGGTGCTGGACACCGAGGTCACCCCCGAGTTGGCCGCCGAGGGGCTGGCCCGGGACGTGGTGCGGGTCGTGCAGCAGGCCCGCCGGGACGCCGACCTGGACGTCTCGGACCGGATCGTGGTGTCGGTGTCGGCGTCCGACGAGGTACGCGCGGCGGTGGCCGGGTACCTCGACTTCGTGTCCCGGGAGGTGCTTGCCGACTCGGTGGACTTCGCCGAGGGCGTCGACGGTTTCGCCGGCGAGGTCGGCGAGGGCGACCGGGTGACGGTCTCCGTCCGCCGGGTGTAGCTGCGGCTGCGGACGCCCGTACACCTCCGTCCGGGAGGGGTACGGGCGTCCGCTACCGTGACACCGCCTGTTCGCACCTGACCTGCCGGAGGACCAGTGCCCCTGCTCTACACCATCGGCAAGCTCGCCGTGGGGCCCACGCTGCGGTTGGCGTTCCGCCCGACCGTGGAGGGGCTGGAAAACGTGCCGGCCACCGGCGGCGCGATCTTCGCCGGCAACCACCTGTCGGTGGCCGACGAGCTGTTCCTCGGCACTGTCGTGCCCCGGCACCTGGCGTTCTGGGCGAAGTCGGAGTATTTCACGGGCACCGGTGTGAAGGGTGCGATCTCCAAGTTCGTCCTCACCGGCCTGGGTGCCATTCCGGTGGAGCGGGGCGGCGGCCGGGCCGCGCTGTCCGCGTTCGACGCGGCGATCCCGGTGCTCAAGAACGGTGATCTGGTGGTGGTCTACCCGGAGGGCACCCGCTCGCCGGACGGCAGGCTCTACCGGGGGCGGACCGGCACGGTTCGGCTGGCGACCACGACCGGCGTGCCGGTCATCCCGGTCGGCATGATCGGCACGGACAAGGCGCAGCCGATCGGCGCCCGGGTGCCCCGGCCCGGCGCCGCCGAGATCATCATTCGGTTCGGCAAGCCGATCAACCTGGCCGGACGGCCGACCGACCGCACCTCGTTGCGGCAGATGACCGACGAGGTGATGAGCGAGATCCAGAAGCTCACCGGCCAGGAGTACGTCCCCCGTTACGCCCCGCCGCGCGCCCACCCGGACCCGACCCAGGCCTGACCCTCTTGTCGATCAAGAAGTCCACCGCCCTCGTGGGGCGGGAGCCTTCTTGATCGATGCTGGCTGGGTCGCCGTCAGCCCTTGGGCTGGATGATCTGGGCGCGCAGGGTGGCCAGCAGGGCGGCACTGTCGGCCAGGGAGAGCCGGGTGAACACCCCGGTGGCGATGCTGCCGTGGTCGACCGAGGTGCAGACCACGACGTCACCGCCATCGGACTGGCCGACCGCGCAGCGCTCGTGCCGGCCCCGCACACCGGTGTCCACGCTCTCCGGGGTGTCCAGGGTGTAACGGTCGGTGAGCCGGCTGATCTCGGCCTCCGCGTCCGACTCCGGGCTCGGCCGAAAGCCCGTGCCGCCGAAGACCGTCACCTGCTTACCCCCCGAGGTGGAGTAGACGCCGGCGAAGGTGTCCTCGGCCAGCAGGTGCTCGTTGCGTACCTCGGTCTCCAACTGCCGGGCGGCCTCGGCGCTGCGGTTGTCCTGACGCAGGCTCAGATCGTCCACCTGGGCGGGCAGGGCGGCCTGCACCGGGTACTGGGCCGAGATCGGGAACCCGTAGTAGGCGGGGCAGCCGCAGCAACAGGCCAGGGTGAGCAGCAGGAACCAGGGCCAGCGGCGACGTTTGCGGACCGGCACCGGCACGTACCCCTTGGGGGCCTGCCAGCCCGGCGGCGGCCCCGCCGGTGGCGCCACGGGTGGTGTGGCGGACCGCTTGCCCCGGCGCTGCTTCGGCACCCGGGGCGCCGGGGCAAGCGGCGGCGCGGACGGCGGCGACATCGGCCGGGTCGGCATCCTGGGCCCGGTGGCCTGTGGTGGCCTCGGGGCGGCCGCCGGAGACACCGGGTGCGACCCGACCGAGCGAGTGGGTTGGCTGGGCCACTGCCGGGTCGCCGGCGGCGTCGGATGCGGCATCGTCGGGGGAAGGTGGGGAAACGGCGGCAGCTCGGCGGAGGGCAGGTCCCAGCCGCCGGTGTCCACGCCGGCCCACGGGTCGACAGGCGTCTGGTGCTCCGGCGGCCCCACCGGCGCAGGCGGCGGTGGGGTCGGCTCGGCAGACTCGCCCCACACCCGTCGGCGCGGCAGCGGGGGCGGCACCGGCGCCGAACCGCTCCACCTGGGCGCGGGGGTCTCCGCGGTGGTGCCGGGCTCAGCCCGGCCCGAGGCCGCCGGCTGATCCGGAGACTGGGGCTGGTCGGACGGTGCCGGCTGGTCCGGCTGGTCCGGTGGTGCGGGCTGGTCCGGCGGTGCGGGCTGGTCGGGCGGTGCGGGCTGGTCGGGCGGTGCCGGCTGCGTCGGCTGTGCCGGCTCATTCGACTGTGCCGGCTGGTCGGGGGGTGCCGGCTGGTCCGGCGGTACGGGTGGGGAGGCCGGCTTGTCGGCCGACGCCGGATCCCGGTCCGGCGCCGAGCCGGGGGTGTTCCCGTCGGCCGGCCGTGCTCCCGGCTGGGGCTCGGGCATCGCGGCAATCTCCTCTCACGCCGGTCCGAGGTTAGTACCGCGTCGCCACCGCCAGGCGGGCGCGTACCCTTGGGCATCATGAGTGCCCCGTCCACGACGCCGCGTGCGGCCGCGACCAACTCTCGCGACGACTCCAGCTCGGCGTCCCTGACGCCGAGCCGTGACCTGGAGCCGTCCGTCTGGTCCCAGCTCGAGCCGCTGCTGCCCCAGGTTTCCAAGCCCATCCAGTACGTCGGGGGCGAGCTGGGTGCGGTGACCAAGGACTGGGCCGCCGCGACCGTGCGCTGGGCGCTGATGTATCCCGACGCGTACGAGGTGGGCCTGCCCAACCAGGGCGTGCAGATCCTCTACGAGGTGCTCAACGAGCTGCCCGACACCCTCGCCGAGCGGACGTACGCGGTCTGGCCGGACCTGGAGACGCTGATGCGCACGCACGGCGTGCCGCAGTTCACCGTCGACGCGCACCGCGCGGTCCGCGACTTCGACGTGTTCGGCATCTCCTTCTCCACCGAGCTGGGTTACACCAACATGCTCACCGCGATCGACCTGGCCGGCATCCCGATGCTGGCCGCCGACCGCACCGACGCCGACCCGGTGATCCTGGCCGGCGGACACGCCGCGTTCAACCCGGAGCCGATCGCCGACTTCATCGACGCCGCGGTGCTCGGCGACGGCGAGGAAGCGGTCCTGGAGATCACCGGGATCGTCCGGGAGTGGAAGGCCGAGGGCTCCCCGGGGGGCCGCGACGAGCTGCTGCTGCGGCTGGCGCGCACCGAGAGTGTCTACGTGCCGCGCTTCTACGACGTCGACTACCTCCCGGACGGGCGGATCCAGCGAGTCGTGCCAAACCGGGCGGACGTGCCGTTCCGGGTGCACAAGCGCACGACGATGGACCTGGACGCCTGGCCGTACCCGAAGAAGCCCCTCGTCCCGCTGGCCGAGACGGTGCACGAGCGGTACGCGGTGGAGATCTTCCGGGGCTGCACCCGGGGCTGCCGGTTCTGCCAGGCTGGGATGATCACCCGGCCGGTGCGGGAGCGGTCGATCACCACCGTCGCTCAGATGGTCCGCGAGGGCCTGGAGTTCTCCGGCTTCAACGAGGTCGGCCTGCTGTCGCTCTCCTCGGCGGACCACTCCGAGATCGGCGACATGTGCTCGGGCCTCGCCGAGCAGTACGCGGGCACGAACGTCTCGCTGTCGCTGCCGTCGACCCGGGTGGACGCCTTCAACATCGACCTCGCGCAGGAGCTGTCCCGCAACGGGCGGCGGACCGGCCTGACCTTCGCCCCGGAGGGCGGGTCGGAGCGGATCCGCAAGGTCATCAACAAGATGGTGACGAAGGAAGACCTGATCCGTACGGTCGTCACCGCGTACACCAACGGCTGGCGGCAGGTGAAGCTCTACTTCATGTGCGGCCTGCCCACCGAGACCGACGAGGACGTTCTCGAGATCGCGGAGATGGCCCACGAGGTGATCCGGGCCGGTCGGGCCGCGACCGGTTCCAAGGACATCCGCTGCACGGTCTCCATCGGCGGGTTCGTGCCGAAGCCGCACACCCCGTTCCAGTGGGCCGCGATGGACCGTCCGGAGGTCATCGACCACCGGCTCAAGATCCTCAAGCAGGCCATCAACTCCGACCGCTCGTTGGGTCGGGCCATCGGCTACCGCTACCACGACGGCGAGCCGTCGCTGATCGAAGGGCTGCTCTCCCGTGGTGACCGCCGGGTCGGCTCGGTGATCCGCAAGGTCTGGGAGAACGGCGGCCGGTTCGACGGGTGGAGCGAGCACTTCTCCTACCAGCGCTGGGTGGACGCGGCGGCCGAGACGCTGCCCGCGTTCGGGGTGGACCTCGACTGGTACACCACCCGGCAGCGCGAGGAGCTGGAGGTCCTGCCCTGGGACCACCTCGACTCGGGCCTGGACAAGGACTGGCTCTGGCAGGACTGGCAGGACTCGTTCAGCGAGTTCGAGCAGGACGACTGTCGGTGGACGCCCTGCTTCGACTGCGGCGTCTGCCCGTCGATGGACACCGAGATCCAGATCGGCCCGACGGGCAAGAAGCTGCTGCCACTCACCCCGCTGGGCGGCAACGGCATGCGGGTCCCGGCCGGCGGCGGTGTGCACGTCCCGGCCGGCGACGGTGTGCAGGTCTCGGCCGGCGACCACCCGGCCTGACCGCTCGCCGCGGGGCGACACCCCCGCGGCGGTGACCCAGCACTGTCCACACTCCACCCGACGGGCCCGCGTTCGCGCGGGCCCGTCGGCACCTGTCGACCTCCACAGCACACCACCAGCCCGTCCCGTCCCGCCCCGCAATCGACGAAAGCCGGTGCGACGTGGTGGCGACCGGGGCTGCCCCGACTGGGCCACTGTCGATACGCTGCGTCTGACATGGACCGACCCGGCGGGTCGGTAACGGGGGAGGAAGCTCATGGGGACCATCCCGCCGCCGAACACCGGCGATCTACACGTCAGCGTCGAGGACCTGAACGCCGCGGCGGCGTACGTCGAGCGGCTGAAGCAGTACGTCGACGACACCATCATCTACGAGATGGAACGCGTCAAGGAGCGGATGAAGGGCGACAGCAACAACGCCCAGACCGTCCCGAACGGCACCCCCTTCGGCGCCTACGAGGACGCCCGCATGCAGTGGCAGGCGCTGACCAAGTCCACGGCCAACATGGAGCTGCACCTCAAGACGCTGTCCCAGCGGCTCGCCTCACTCAAGCAGGGCACCGAGGACATCGCCAAGGCATTCGGTGACACCGAGGCGCGCAACGGCGCCAACGGCAAGGAGATCGAGCGGCTGCTCGAGTCGGCGGCTCCGCCGCCCGCTGCCGGCGGCGCGCCCACCTACCCGTACACGGCCTGAGGGGGACGTCATGGCTGGAGGAACCTGGGAGCGGTGCGTCCGCGAGGTGACGCTCTCCGCGGACCCGGAGACGGTCGGATCGGTCGGGCAGGGGTGGGGAAACCTCTCCTCCGGCCTGACGCAGCTGCGGGACGCGCTCGTCGGTCGATCGTTCGTCGGCCCCATCGCCACGGGTCAGGAGCGCCCGCACGTCGGTGGTCTGCCCGGGATGCTCGCCGGTTGGAAGGGCAGCGGCGGTGACGCCTACCGCGAGCACCTGGGCGAGATCGGTAAGCAGGTCGAGGATCTGATCACCGATGCGACGAACGTCAGCGGTGCGTTGGCGCGGATCGAGACGGACATCCGCAGGGCGGTCGCCTCGATCCCGGTCCCACTGGGCGACGACTTCGGCATCAACGAGTGGAGCCTGCCCAACGGCACCGAGCTCGACGACGCCCGCGACGGCGAGAGCGCGTCGGGTTTCCTCGCCGCGCTGCGCAAGGACTACCAGAGCAACCCCGGGTCGTACGCCGACGGCGCGTTCCGCGACAAGGCCGACGACCTGGAGGCGACCATGAAGGTCGACGGTCAGGCGGGTGACCAGAAGCGGGGTGGTTGGTGGGACACCAAGGACCATCTCGACAACTGGTACCGGGACAACCAGCAGGCGGCCAACACCGCGATGTCCCCGCTGCCCCAGGCCGTCTACACCGAGCGTCCCAAGCTGGTGGTCACCGAGCCCTCGCCCGTCTCGGACGACTACCGGCCCGACGATCGCGTACCGCCGAAGGGTCGACCTGACATCGGCGGCGGCGGTGGCGGGGGTGGTGGTGGCATCGGCGGCGTCCCGGACATCGGCAGCCGGCCGCCGGGCGGCAGCGCCGACTTCAGCGGTGGGCCGACGTCGGTGGCCGGCCCGTTCTCGCCGTCCGGTGCCGGATCCACCGGTGGTGAGTCCGGCTCGTTCACCCCTGGGTCCCCCGGATCGGGTTATCCGGGTGTCGACGACGGCTACAGCACCGGCCTGGCCGGTGCCGCGCCCAGCAGCATTGGCGGCGTGGGTGGCGGTTACGGCGGCACCGGTCTCGGCAGCGCCGGGCTCGGTGGGGCCGGCGGTGGTTTCGGCGGTGGCGTGGGCGCCGGCGGGATCGGGGCCGGCGGTGGTGGCCTGGGCGCGGCCGGCGGGATCGGCGTGGGCAGCATCCCCGGCATGGTGGGTGGCGGCAACGGCAAGGTGCCGCCGATGACGAGCGCGGCGAACGCGCTGCGCGCCGCCGCCGGTGCGGGTGGCCCCGGCATGGCGGGCGGCGCGCGTGGCGGCGCCGGGATCGGCGGTGCCGGCATGATGGGCGGCGGCATGATGGGCGGCGCGGGTGGCGCCGGGCATGGCGGTGGTACGGGCTCCGAGCACTCGTCGTGGTTGACTGAGGACGACGATCCGTGGGGCCCCGGTGACGGCTCGTCCCCGGGCATCCTGCGATGAGGACGGACGGATGAGGGTGAACGTCGCAGCGCTCCGGCCGGCCGCGGCCTGCCTGCTGGCGGGGCTCCTGGTGGTGGGGGCCGCCCAACCGGCGGTCGCCGCGCCCCGGCGGGCCGAGCAGTGGTATGTGGACGAGCTGCGGATCGAGCAGGCGCACGGGCTGTCCACCGGGCGGGGCGTGGTCGTGGCCGTGATCGACAGCGGCGTGGACGCCAACCATCCGGAGCTGAGGGGCCAGGTGCTCCCCGGTGGCCGCAGTGACGGCGGCAGCGGAGACGGCCGGACCGACGCGCAGGGGCACGGCACGCACATGGCCGGCATCATCGCGTCGACGAACGCCACCTCCGACGGCGTCGAGGGCGTCGCCCCCGGTGCCAAGATCATGCCCATCAAGCTGGACGTGTCCGGCGATGTGGGTTACGACGAGGCGGCGGTCAGCCTCGGCATCCGGATGGCCGTCGACGGTGGCGCCAAGGTGATCAACATTTCGCTGGGCAAGCCGTCGGCCGTCACCCCCGAGGAGGAGAGCGCCCTCCGGTACGCCCTGGAGCGCGACGTCGTCGTGGTGGTGGCCGCCGGCAACACCGCCAAGGGCAGCGTCAAGGTCGATACTCCCGCCAACGTCCCCGGCGTGATCGCCGTGACCGGGACGACCCGGGGCGGCAGGTTCTGGTCCGGCTCGGTCCAGGGTCCGGAGGCGGTGGTCGCCGCACCCGGTGATGACATCTACAACGCCGGCCGGGACAAGGGCTACGGCTGGGGTGACGGCACCTCCGACTCCACGGCGATCGTCTCCGGTCTGGCCGCGTTGGTCCGGTCGAAGTACCCGAACCTCGACGCCGCCAACGTGATCAACCGGATCATCCGTACCGCCCGGGACTCCGGTCCCGCCGGCCGTGACCCGCAGTACGGCTTCGGTCTGATCGACCCGGTGGCCGCACTGAGCGCGAACGTGCCGCCGGTCACCGCGAACCCGCTGCTCGCCCCGACCGCCGCGACCGCCGACCCGGCGCTGACCCGGACCGCCGACGCGGCCGAGGAGTTTGACGTCACCCAGCACGGCGACCGCGGTGGCCCCACGGACCAGCAGGTCATGGTGGTCGTCATCGGTGTTGCCGTGGTGGTGGTGCTGCTGTTGGGGCTGACGGTGTTCCTGATCTGGAACCGACGCCGGTACCGCCGTGAGGCGGCCCTGGCGGCCAACGTCCCGGACCACCTGCTCGACCAGGAGCCTCCCGGCGGATACGGGCCACCGGGCGCCGGTTACCCCCCACCCGGGGCTGGTTACGCACCGCCGTCCGGTTACCCGCCACCCCCGGGGTACGCCCCGCCCAGCGGCGGATACCCGCCACCGTCCGGCCACGCGCCGCCGGGTTACGGCCCGCCGGGAGGGGCACCACCGCCGCCGCCCCCAGCGGGGAGCGGCAACCGGTCCTGATCATGGTGGCCGGCCGGATGACCTTCGGGTCGCCCGGCCGGCCATCGGCGTTCCGGCAGGTGAACGTCGCGGTGTCGAGCGGTTTGGGCCGGTTCGCCGGGGCGGGACCACCGCCCCGGCTGCGGACCGGCACGGGCCCTGCGCCAGGATGGTTGGACACGCAGGTCCACCCGAGGAGCCCACGATCGCCAGAAAGCCTCAACCCGAGGGCGGCCAGGCACCGGTCGTCCAGCGCGTCCGCATCCGGTACGCCAAGCGCGGACCGCTGCGGTTCACCTCGCACCGGGACTTCGCCCGGGCGTTCGAGCGCGCGCTGCGCCGGGCCGCCGTGCCGGTCGCCTTCTCCCAGGGTTTCCACCCGCACCCGAAGATCTCCTACGCCAGTGCCGCGCCCACCGGGGTGGCGAGCGAGGCGGAGTACCTGGAGATCGCCCTCCAGGCGGCGGTCGACCCGGAGCAACTGCGGGCCGCGTTGGACGCCGCGCTCTCGCCGGGGCTGGACGTGTTGGACGCCGTGATCGCCGAGAGCGGCAACCTGCCGGACCGGATCGAGGCGTCGCACTGGCACATCGAGTTGCCCGAGGTGGAGACCGCTGTGCTCCGCGGCGCGGTGGACGCCTTCCTCGCGGCGGACGAGGTGCTGGTCGAGCGGATGACCAAGCAGGGCCGGCGCACCTTCGACGCCCGCGCCGCAGTGATATCAGTCGATGTCATAGTGCCAACGCCGACGCCTTCCGGGGCGCCGGCCGTACCGTGTGCGATACTCGAACTGGTCGTGCGGCAGGTCACCCCGTCCGTACGGCCCGATGACGTCCTTTCCGGCCTCCGCGTGGTGGCCGACCTGGAGCCGCCGGTTTCGCCGAGGGTGACCCGGCTGGCTCAGGGCACGTTGACCGCGCAGGGAGCGATCGTGGATCCGTTGGATGCGGACCGCGACGGGGCAGCCATCGTTGGGCACTGACCGACGGTCCGTGCTCTGGCAGGCAGACTTCGGCGGTCGCGCACCACGCGCGCCCGGCGGAAACACTTTTGCGGCGACCCTGCGTGGCAGCGCTCACCCGCGCCCGGGGCAGCCAGAACTGGAGAACGTCCATGCTCGAGAACGAGCCCGAGGGCGGCGAACGGACCGGTTCACAGCCGGCCGGGGAAACCGCCGACCAGAGCACCACGGCCGACGGCGCCACCGCTGTCGGTTCGGCGTCGGTGGACCCGGGTGGCGCGGAGAGCGCCGAGCCCGCCGCGCCGGCACGACGCACCCGGTCGACCCGCCGGCGCGCCGCCCCGCTGAGCCAGCCGGAGCAGACCGACGCGCCGGCTGAGGCGTCCACCGGCGAGACCGGCAGTGCCGAGTCGCCGCAGGCGGAGGTCTTCGCCCCGATCTCCGGCGACCAGGACGTCGCCCCCAAAACCCCCCGGCGCCGCCGCAAGGCCACCCCGGTCGAGACGACCGCCGAGGAGCCGCTCGTGGCCGCCTCCGCGGAGTCGGCCTCGGCCGACGTGGTGCCACCGGTGAAGGTGACCCGTACCCGGCGCAAGAAGGCCACCCCGGCCGCCGTCGAGGAGCCGCCCGCGATCGAGGAGCCGGTCGTCGAGGAGCCGGTCGTCGTCGAGGAGCCGGTTGCCGAGGAGCCGGTCGTCGCCGAGGAGCCGGCGGAGTCCGATCTGCGCGAGGCCGAGGCCGAGCTGAACGACACCCCGACCGCGACCGCCCCCGGGTCGCCCTGGACCAGCTCCGGGGAGGTGTCACCAGGTGTCGCCGTTTCCGGTGTGACAGCTGAGCCGAACGAGCCGGCCGAGGTCGAGCCGGAGCAGCCGCGTACGCGGCGTCGGCGGGCCGCCCTCTCCGCGCCCACCGTGCTGTTCATGGCACCCCAGCCGGACGCCGTGCCGGTGACCCGGCCGGTCGAGCCCGCTCCCGTCGCCGAGGAGCCGACGGTGGAGGAGGCCGCGGAGCCGTCCCGCCGCCGTCGGCGTGGTCGCCGCGAGGCCGAGCCGGTGGAGCCGGTCGAGGCGATCGAGGCCGAGGAGGAGCCGACCGAGGAGGCCGATGAGGCCGCCGAGGCGGATGAGGACGACGAGGACAGCGCCGCCGCGCGCCGTCGCCGCCGGCGTGGTCGCCGGGGTCGGGGTCGGGGCAAGGGCGGGGCCGACGACGCCGAGGACGAGGATTCCGAGGAGGCCGCGCAGGCCGACGAGGAGGAGACCGCCGAGGTCGAGGCCGAGGGAGACGAGGACGAGGAGTCCGAGGGCGGTGACGGCCTGACCCGTCGCCGCCGGCGTCGTCGCCGCCGGGGCGCGGGCGACACGGAGGGTGCCGCCGACGACGGCGTACCGACCGTGGTCAAGATCCGCGAGCCGCGTCGGACCGTCGACGAGGTGCAGGGCGTGTCCGGTTCGACCCGGTTGGAGGCCAAGCGTCAGCGCCGCCGCGACGGTCGGGAGCAGCGGCGTACGCGGCCGCCGATCCTCAGCGAGTCGGAGTTCCTGGCGCGCCGGGAGGCGGTCGACCGGGTGATGGCGGTTCGCCAACGCGGTGACCGCACCCAGATCGCCGTCCTGGAGGACGGGGTGCTGGTCGAGCACTACGTCACCCGCAACTCCTCCGGCACGATGGCCGGCAACGTGTACCTGGGCAAGGTGCAGAACGTGCTGCCCAGCATGGAGGCGGCGTTCGTCGACGTCGGCCGGGGCCGCAACGCGGTGCTGTACGCCGGCGAGGTCAACTGGGACACCTCCGGTCTGGAGGGGCGGGCCCGCTCGATCGAGCAGGCGCTGCGCTCCGGCGACTCGGTGCTGGTCCAGGTCACCAAGGACCCGATCGGGCACAAGGGCGCGCGGCTGACCAGCCACATCGCGCTCTCCGGCCGGCACCTGGTCTACGTGCCCAACGGCAACGCGTCCGGGATCAGCCGCAAGCTGCCGGACAACGAGCGCAAGCGGCTGCGGGACGTCCTCAAGAAGCTGGTCCCGGACGGCGCGGGCGTGATCGTCCGGACGGCCGCCGAGGGTGCCACCGAGGACGAGCTGGCCCGTGACGTCAAGCGGCTCCAGGCGCAGTGGGAGGACATTCAGGCCAAGGCCGCCGAGGGTGGCGCCCCGGCGCTGCTCTACGGAGAGCCGGACCTGGTCATCCGGGTGGTTCGGGACCTGTTCAACGAGGACTTCCGCGAGCTGGTGATCGAGGGCGAGCAGTCGTACGACATCGTCGAGTCGTACCTGTCGCACGTCTCCCCGGATCTGGTCGACCGGGTGCGTCGGCACGTCGGCACGAGCGACGTCTTCGCCGAGTACCGGATCGACGAGCAGATCATCAAGGGCCTGGACCGCAAGGTCTTCCTGCCCTCCGGCGGCTCGCTGGTGATCGACCGTACCGAGGCGATGACGGTGGTGGACGTCAACACCGGCAAGTACACCGGCTCCGGGGGCAACCTGGAGGAGACCGTCACCCGCAACAACCTGGAGGCGGCGGAGGAGATCGTCCGTCAGCTCCGGTTGCGGGACATCGGCGGCATCGTGGTGATCGACTTCATCGACATGGTGCTTGAGTCGAACCGCGAGCTGGTGCTGCGCCGACTCACCGAGTGCCTGGGCCGTGACCGCACCAAGCACCAGGTCACCGAGATCACCTCGCTCGGTCTGGTGCAGATGACCCGTAAGCGGATCGGCGCGGGTCTGCTGGAGGCGTTCAGCGAGACCTGCGAGTGCTGCAAGGGTCGGGGTGTGATCATGCACACCGAGCCGGTGCCGGAGAAGGCCCGTCCCGCCGGTGCCGGGGAGAAGGTCAAGGCCGTCGCCTCGTCGGTGGCCGCCGCCCCGGCCGCCGAGCAGGGCACCGCCTCGTCCCGGCGCCGGGCACGCAAGAACGCCCCGGTCGAGCGGGTCGCGGTCGAGGTCGTCGACACCGACACCGACATCGAGACCAGCGCCGAACCGGACGCCGACTACCAGGACACGATGGGCTACGACCTGTCGCGCTACGAGTCGGACACCGCCGCCGCACCGGCGATCTCCGACAGCCAGCAGGGGGAGTCGGCTCGGCTCGCCGCGGCGGACGACCCGGACGCGCTCGCCGACGGTGAGGGCGACGAGGACACCGCCGAGGGTGGTGCCGGCCGCCGCCGTTCCCGCCGGGGTGGCGCCCGCCGGCGGACCCGCCCCTGACCGCCTGACCGGCCACGTGTTTGACGAGGTCCCTTCCCCGGCAAAGTGACGGGGGAGGGACCTTGCCGGCGCTGCCACCCCGGCCCAGAATCGGCCGTCCCGGGTCAGGAGAAGAAGATGCGTCGTCTGCTTGCCGTCACCGCACTGGTCACCGTGCTCTTGGGCGCGGCGGGGTGTGACACCGACCGGCCCGTGGGCGTCGGGCCGACCGGTGTGGCCACCGAAAGCGCCGGTGACCCGTCCGCCCTACCGGCCAGTGGTGGCGCGGCGGGGGGCGCCACGGAGGTCTGCGCCGCCGCCCAGCAGGCCAGCACCACCGCCGTCCGGACGTACGTGGCGGAGCTGGGCCAGATGGTCGCGGCGATCGGGGCCGGGGACAACGGCACGGCCGAGGCCGCTCGCGGACGGGCCGAGGCGGCGCTTGCCGGCTGGCGGACCGAGCTGCGCAAGCAGTCGGAGCGGGCCACCGATCCGCAGCTCAAGACTCTGCTCACCGACCTCGGCACCGAGGTCGCCGCGCTCGGTGCCGACGTCGAGTCGATCGACGAGACCGAGCTTGACAGGCTCCAGCAGCGCCTCGATCAGCTCTGCGCACGCTGACCAGGGCCTGTTTCATCAGGCCGGCCAGTCCTGATGAAACAGGCCCTACGGTGGGCCGGTTTGGGGTCCGGGTCGGCGATGGCGTACTCTTGCCTGCGGCCCACCTTTGGTGTGCCGAGTTCCCGTGTGCCCGCGCCGCCGTGCACTGCTACCCGGCGAGCCGCCGCGGGGACGACCGCCAGCAGCCTCAACGACAGGGAGTCCGCCTCCGATGTACGCGATCGTCAAGACCGGCGGCAAGCAGTACAAGGTCGCCGAGGGCGACGTGATCGAGGTCGAGAAGCTCACCGGTGCCCCCGGTGACGCGGTGAAGCTCACCGCGGTGCTCCTCGTCGACGGTGACGACCTGGTGACCGACGCGGCGAAGCTTGCCGAGGTCGCGGTGTCCGGCGAAATCGCCGCGCACACCAAGGGCCCGAAGATCCGGATCCACAAGTTCAAGAACAAGACCGGCTACCACAAGCGCCAGGGTCACCGCCAGCCGTTGACCCAGGTCAAGGTGACCGGCATCTCCAGCGGGAAGTAGGTCGTCCTCCAATGGCTCACAAAAAGGGTGCGTCCAGCTCGCGTAACGGTCGTGACTCCGCGGCCCAGCGACTTGGCGTGAAGCGCTTCGGTGGTCAGGTCGTCAGCGCCGGTGAGATCCTCATCCGGCAGCGTGGCACCAAGTTCCACCCCGGTGACCTGGTCGGCCGTGGCGGCGACGACACGCTGTTCGCGCTGTCCGCCGGTGCGGTCCTCTTCGGCACCAAGCGCGGTCGTAAGACCGTCAGCATCGTTCCGCAGCAGTAGTTCTCTTCGCTCAAGCGGGCCGCGGACCTCCGGGTCCCGGCCCGCTTAGCCTTTTTCACGCAGTGCGGGGTCGGACCTCGCTGGAAGGATTGACGCCGTGGCAACGTTCGTTGACCGGGTCGTTCTGCATCTGCAGGCCGGCGATGGCGGGCACGGCTGTGTCTCGATCCACCGCGAGAAGTTCAAGCCCTTCGGCGGGCCGGACGGCGGTAACGGCGGGCACGGCGGCAGCGTGTCCCTGGTGGTCGACCCGCAGGTCACCACCCTGCTCGACTTCCACTTCCACCCGCACGTCAAGGCCGACAACGGCAAGGGCGGCGCCGGGTCGAACCGGGACGGGGCCAACGGCCGCACCCTCATGCTGAAGGTGCCCAACGGCACCGTGGTGCAGACCACCGACGGCACCGTGCTGGCGGACATGGTCGGCGCCGGCACCACCTTCGAGGTGGCCCGGGGCGGGCGCGGCGGGCGGGGCAACGCGTCGCTGGCCAACGCCAAGCGCAAGGCGCCGGGCTTCGCCGAGCTGGGTGAGCCCGGTGACCAGTTGGACATCGTGCTGGAGCTGAAGAGCGTCGCCGACGTGGGCCTGGTGGGCTTCCCGTCGGCCGGCAAGTCGTCGCTGATCTCGGTGATCTCCGCCGCGAAGCCGAAGATCGCCGACTACCCGTTCACCACCCTCGTGCCCAACCTGGGCGTGGTCCGGATGGACAACCACACCTTCACCGTCGCCGACGTGCCGGGTCTGATCCCCGGCGCGGCCAACGGCAAGGGGCTGGGCCTGGAGTTCCTGCGGCACATCGAGCGCTGCGCGGTGCTGGTGCACGTCATCGACTCGGCGACCCTGGAGCCCGGCCGCGACCCGGTGGCCGACATCGACGCCATCGAGGCCGAGCTGAGCCAGTACGGCGGGCTGGCCGACCGCCCCCGGCTGGTGGCCGTGAACAAGGTCGACGTACCGGACGGGCGGGACCTCGCCGAGATCGTGCGCCCCGACCTGGAGGAGCGCGGCTACCGGGTGTTCGAGGTCTCCGCGGCCACCCGCGAGGGGCTCAAGGAGCTCACCTACGCGATGGCCGAGCTGGTCGAGGCGGAACGCAAGGCCGCGCCGCCGGCGGAGCCGACGCGGATCGTGATCCGTCCGATCGCGGTGGACGACGACGGCTTCACCATCACGGCCGAGGCGGACGGCTCGTTCACCGTTCGTGGTGTCCGGCCGGAGCGCTGGGTCAAGCAGACCAACTTCGACAACGACGAGGCGGTCGGCTACCTCGCCGACCGGCTGGCCCGGCTCGGCGTGGAGGACAAGCTGGCCAAGGCCGGTGCGGAGCCCGGTGACCTGGTCCGGATCGGTGAGCGCGAGTTCGACTGGCAACCGACGCTCTACGCCGGCGTCGATTTCGTGCCCGGCAACCGGGGCACCGACGTCCGCCTGGAGGAGAAGTCGAACCGGCTCTCCGCGGCGGACCGGCTCGCTGCCCGCAAGGCCCGCCGGGTGCGGTCGGCGGACGAGGTGGGTGCGGACTCGTCCGACGACCTCGACGACGACGATGACGGCGACGAGGACGACGCCGAGTAGTCCGTTGCGCTCCGTGATCGGGTTGATTTCCGGAAACCTCCGCGAAATCCGCCAGTCCTAGCGTGGGGTGATGTTGATCGAGTCTCGGCCCGCCACCGATCCGGAGATCGCCGCCCTGGTCATCGCCCAGCAGCGGGAGCTGCTCGCGGCCGATGGCGGGTTGGACGGGCAGGTCTTCGTCCCGCACGACGACGTCCGCTACCTGGCGGCGGTGGTGAACGGTCGGGCGGTCGCCTGTGGCGGGCTCCAGCCGATCGATGCCGAGACCGGCGAGGTCAAGCGGATGTACGTCCGGCCCGCGTACCGGGGGCGGGGCATCGCCCGGCAACTGCTGGCCGCGCTGGAGGAGTGCGCGTTCCGGCAGGGGCACTCGGTGGTCTGCCTGGAGACGGGCACCTACCTGCCGGCGGCGATCGCGCTGTACACGTCCTGTGGCTACCACCAGATCCCGGTATACGGCGAGTACGTGGGCAACCCGTACAGCATCTGTTTCGCCAAGCGACTGCCGGTCGCGGCCTGACCGCTCAGGCGCCGGTGGTGGCGTGCGTGACGGTCACCGGCTTCGACTCGGGCGAGGCGTGCTGGCGCAGGACGATGCTCAGCAGGATCAGCGCTCCGACGGCGAGGAACTCGCTCTGCCAGTTCTGCATGGACTGGAACCAGAAGTCGCTGGTGCCGAGGAACTCCCACACGCCGATCGGTGGCGCTCCGCTCTGCAGCGCCTGCTCCTGGTTGTATGCCGCGGTGCCGCCGAACAGGTGACCGACGAACGAACCGGCGAAGATCAGCAGCAGCGCGAGGGAGAGGCTGTTGCGGTAGATCGCCAGGGGCAGGCCGCCGACGCGCACCGGCCAGGGTGACTGCGGGGTCGCCCGCCGCTCGTCGTCCTCCGGCCGGTCGGTCTGGTCCACCGGCTTCGACTCGGCCGAGCCCCGCTGCACCAGGTGCGCGGTGAGCAGCACGTACCCGCCCATCTGGAGGAACTCCGACTCCCAGTTCTCGAAGACCGACTCGACGAAGTGCCCACTGGCCAGGTACGCCGGCCAGCTCAGCGGCGCGGCCCCGAACTCGGTCAGCTCCTCGTTGTGGGTCTGCCAGCCGAAGACGCTCTGCAATACCAGGAAGACCAGGAACGCTCCCAGCATGGCGACGGCCAGTGCGTTGTCACGTAGCCAACGAGGCATCATCGCACCTCCTTCGCCGATCGAGTTACCCCGGTGCGCGCGACCGCGAAACCACAAATCTCCAGGTCAGTGCCGGTCGGCCGGGTTGTCCAGGCGCCCGCCGGTGCCCGCCTGGTTGGACAGCAGCAGCCCGAGCGCGAGCATGCCGAAGCCGAGTGCGAGGTGCAGCCAGTTGTCGGCGTCGTTGACCGGCAGGATGTTCGCCCCGCTCTCGGCGTCGACGGCCTCGATGCCCAGGCCGTACAGCCAGAGGCCGAGGTAGATCGCGCCGCCGCCGGCCAGGAACACGCGGGCCCCGCCGACGCTGCGGGCCAGCACCAGGCCGGCCAATCCGAACAGCAGGTGCACCGCGTTGTGCAGGATCGACACCTGGAACAGCCCGAGCAGCCGCGCGTCCGAGTGGTGCCCGGCGAATCTCAGCTCCCCGTAGTCGGTGGTGACGCCGGGTACGAAGCCGAGGATGCCGATCAGCAGGAAGACCCCGGCCACGACCAGCGCGGCCACCCGCACCCGGGGTCGGGGGGCCGCCGGTCGGCCACCTCGCACGCCTCGTGCCATCGCTGCCCCCTTCGTGGATCTGCCAGCCTCGCGAACCGCACTGTCCGCAGCGGCGACGTGACGCAGCCCGACGATCCTCCATTTTGAAGTCGATCCGGTCGCTCCCGCAGAGAAATGCACGAAGAGGTATGGAAGCCGAAACGCAGGGTAGGGATTCGGTGAGCGGCTGGAGCAACACCACCGCATCCCCCAGCACAACCGCGACGACTTTCTGAGCGGAAGGGAAATCATGTCTTACGATCTTTCACCCACGTCTTCCACGTACGGGCCGGAGTCGACGAACGGCGGCGGCGTCCGTGACCAGGCCCGCCAGGTCGGCACCGAGGCCGCGCAGGCCGGCGGCGCGGTCGCCCAGACCGCCAAGGAGCAGGGCACCGAGGTCGGCCGTGAGGCCGCCCGGCAGGCGCGCAACCTGTACGGCGAGGCCCGCACCCAGCTCGCCAGCCAGACCGGTGAGCAGCAGCGCCGGGCGGCCGGTGGGCTGCGGTCGCTGGCCGACGAGATGCGCTCGATGGCCGAGCAGGGTGGCCAGGCCGGTCCGGTGACCGAGCTGGCCCGCCAGGCCGCCGACCGGGTGCACGGCGTCGCCGGCTGGCTCGAGCAGCGCGAACCGGGCGACCTGCTCACCGAGGTACGCGACTACGCGCGGCGCAACCCGGGCACCTTCCTGGTCGGCGCGGCCGTTCTCGGCGTGTTGGCCGGCCGGCTCACCCGGGGCATCTCCGCTGCCGGCGACGACTCCGGCAACGGCACCTCGACCTACCGGGGTGCCGGGGCGTACGACCCGGAGCAGACCGCGGTGATCCCGACGCAGCCGCCGGCACCCCGCGCGGTGCCGGACGCCGTTCCGCCGGGCGGCTACCTCGACCCGACCCCCGGCACGCACACCGCGCCGACGTCCGGTGGCTACGCGGACCCGACGCCCGGCAGCCACGCCGACCCCAACGGGGGCGGCTACCCGGAGCACTCCGGCACCGGGCAGCCGCTGCCGCCGGTGCAGCAGACCGACCCGCTGCCGGGCGTGCCGTCCAGCGGCAGCACCCGCCCGTGAGCCGCCGACTCGTCCGAAGGGAGGCGACGGCATGAGCATGCCGACGCAGGGGCCCGGCCTGGGCTCCGGTTACCACCCCGACGCGGGTGCCCCGCACACGGCGGCGGAGGTGAAGGGCAGCTCCATCGGTGAGCTGATGCGTCAGGTGACAAGTGACCTGTCGACGCTGATGCGCCAGGAGGTCGAGCTGGCCAAGGCCGAGATCCGTCAGGAGGGCAAGAAGGCCGGCAAGGCCGCCGGGCTCTTCGGCGGTGCCGGCTTCGGCGGCTACATGGTGGCGCTCTTCGTGTCCATCGCCGTGTGGCAGTTCCTGGACAACGTCATGGACTCCGGTCTGGCCGCGCTGATCGTGGCCGTCATCTGGGCCGCGGTCGCCGCCGTCCTCTACTCCATGGCCAAGAAGAACGCCCAGCACGTACGCGGGCTCAAGCAGACGAACGACAGCGTGCAGCGGATCCCCGACGCGCTCAAGCCGCATCCGGAGGGAGTCACCCGATGAGCACCGATCCCGATCAGATCCGCCGGGAGATCGAAGCCACCCGTAACAGTCTCAGCTCCGATGTGGACGCGCTGGCGTACAAGGTCAGCCCGAGCCGCATCGTTGACGACCGCAAGCAGCGGGCCCGTTCCGCTCTGCAGAATGTGAGGGACAAGGTCATGGGAACCGCGTCTGACCTCGGCCACGGCACCGGCCAGGCCGCCCACTCGGTGGGTGACCGCGCCTCGTCGGCGGCCTCCAGCGTCAGCGACGCCGCGCACTCGGCGGCGACCTCCGTCAGCGACGCCGCACACAGCGCGCCGCGGGTGATCCGGCAGAAGTCCCAGGGCAACCCACTCGCCGCCGGTCTGATCGCGTTCGGCGTCGGCTGGCTGGCGTCGTCGCTGATCCCGGCCTCCCGCCGGGAGCAGCAGGCCGCGACGCAGCTCAAGGAGCGGGTCGGCGAGCACAGTGGCGCGGTGAAGGAGAAGCTGGGGGAGATGGCCAACGAGCTCAAGGAGGAGCTGCGCGAGCCCGCCCAGCAGGCCGCCCAGTCGGTGCGGTCCACCGCTCAGGACGCCGTGCACGCGGTCAGGGACGACACCAGGTCGGCCGCGTCCGACGTCAAGGACCAGGCCCAGCAGGCCCGACACCAGGTCAGCCCCTGACCCCACCCGCCGCACCCCGGCGACAGCTCGCGGCCACCATCCCGGTGCCCGCGAGCTGTCGCCCCCACCCCCGCCGATCGTGCAGTTTCGGTCGGGGGTTCGTTCTATTGAGGGCTGTCTTGTCGTGACCGAAAGTGCAAGATCGCGCGGGTCAGGGGGTGGTGTGGGGCGGGGTTGGCGGCTCGGCGGATGTGGGTGTCGCCGTAGCGGACGCCGCCGCGCAGGAACCGCTGGGCCACCGCCAGCCAGCCGCACACCCCGCGCTCCAGCAGCCAGAGTGGGGCCGCCAGGGCCGTGGTCGGCGGGAACACCCGGTCACCGCCGGCGCGACGACGACCCGCCTCGGCCAGGGCGACCACCCCGGCCGCCGCGCCGAGCAGCAGCCGGAGCCGACGCGACGCGACCGCCGCCGCCAGCCCCGGCAGGACCGCGAGCGCGGTCAGCAGGCGAGCCGGCTGGGCCAGGTCGTCGTACGCCTGGCGGACCCGTTGGCCACGGAAGTGCGCCGCGTCCGGTGGTAGCCGGCGGACGTACAACCAGGCTGGCCTGGCCTCGACGCCGCCGTACCCGCGCACGGTACGGATCAGCTCCAGGTTCTCGAAGAGCACGTCCGGGTCGTACCCGCCCATGGCGAGGAAGGTGCCGCGCCGCACCGCGAGGGTGCCCGGGTAGTCGTCCCCGAGTGCCCGGTTGAGCAGCGTCCGGCCGGTGTCCCACCAGGCGTGCCAGGGCAGCGGGTCGAAGTAGTTCTGCGGTCGTACCAGATCGACCCGGCCCAGCAGCCGGTGCACTGCGGTCAGGCCGGCCTCGTCGTACCGGACGTCGTCGTCGGCGATCACCACGTGCTCGTGGCCCGCCGCGCGGACGCCGGTGCGTACGCCGATCACCTTGCCGTTGAGCCCACGCTCGCCGGGGTCGGGCGGGAGCTGCCGGACCAGCCCCCGCCAGGCGTCGGCGTGCCGCGCGAACAGGTCCGGTGCGGAGCCGTCGACCACGATCACCTCGACCCGTTCGGCCAGCCACCGCAGGTAACCGGTCAACTCGGCCAGACCGCTGTCGGCGTGCCAGCGCAGCGGCAGCACGTACGTCATCGGCAGGTGGACCGGCGACGTGCCGGCGCGGTCGACGCCCGCCCGGCCTGCGGCGCGCCGGGCGTCACCAGCTGGGCTGAACAGGGACATCGCTGTGCCTCCTTCGCAGGACCGCTGCGCACCGACGGCTGAGCCGCACCTGCCCACATCCGCGCTGGTCAAACCGATGGTCGGAGACGCGGGCGCAGGTCAGGCGGTGCGCCGGACGTTGGTGAGGGTCAGACCGAGGGGCGGCAACGCCGGCATCCGGTGCAGGTCCAGGGCCAGGTCCTGGATGGGTACGTCGTAGCGCATGGTGCCGGTCAGGTTGGCCACCGCCCGTTTCATCAGGTCGATGGTGATCCACTCGCCCGCGCAACGGTGCCCCGCCCAGTGCTCACCGCCGCCCTGCGGGATCAACTCGAACGGGTCCACGTGTCGGCCGGCGAACCGCTCCGGGCGGAACAACTCCGGTTCCGGCCAGAGGGCCGGGTGGTGGTTGGTGCCGTACAGGTCGAGCAGCACCCGTCGCCCCCGGGGAAAGTGGTGGCCCTGCCAGTCGAAGGAACGCCGGACCCGGGCCGCCGCGATCGGGAAGAACGGGTAGTAGCGGCGTACTTCCTGGACGAAGTTCTCGGTGGCCCCGTCGTCGCCGCGCACCCGTTCCCGCCAGCCCGGATGGTCGTGCAGGGCGAGCGCCGCGAACGCGATGTACTGGTCCACGGCCACCACCGGCCGCAGCACGTTGAGCAGCTCCACCGCCGCGACCCGGCGGGGGAGGAGCCGGCCCTGTCGGTCCCGGTGCTCGGCGATCACCGCCAGGGCACTGCCGGGCGGCGCCGGGAAGAGACCGACCCGGGTCCGTTCGATCAGGTCGGCGAGCCGGCGTTCGGTACGGCCACGGGCGAGTCGCCCCCGCCAGTGTCGGAGGCCGACCACCGCCGGAGCCTCGATCATGGCGTGCAGCTCGACGGCGCGCCGCTCGACCTGTGCCGTGGGCAGCGGCACCCCGGCCCAGGCGCAGACCACCCGGGTCAACAGGCGGCCCAGCTCGTCGTAGAGCGGCAGCGGCCCGCCGGCCTCCCAGGCGGGGATCCGCGCCTGCCACTCGTCGTCGAAGAGCCGACCGAGCTGCCGGATGGCGGTCGGCGTCATGATCGACATGAACATGGCCTTGCGGTCGGCGTGCTCCGCCCCGTCCAGCCCCTGCACGCCACGTCGACCGGTGAGGGTCCGCTGCACCCGTAGCGGCATCGCGGTCGACCGTTGGAAGCGCTCGTTGTCGTAGAACAACACCGCCGCCGGCCGGCCGCGCAGGCAGATCGTCGGTGCGAGCAGGATCCGGGTCTGGAAGACGTCGCTGCCGTACCGCTCGCAGCGTGCACCGATGAACCGGTAGCCGGCGCGGAGCAACGCCAGGGTGCTGTCCGGGCTGCGGTCGGCCGGCATGGTCGCCATCAGGTCTCCTCACACGCGGGTGCGGCCGGTCACCCCGGCCGGCTGCGTCTACCCCCGTCGCCGCCGCTGAATCCCCGCGCCGGCTGGCCCCTCCCAGGAGCGGCGGAACCTGGTTTGCTGCTGGTGGGGCAACCACGGGGAGGGCGGATGCGCGACAACAGATCGCCGCACTGGCGGCAGGGGCGAGCGGCCGGGGCACCGGGCACGGGCCGCGACGAGCGGTCACTGATCGGGCCGCCCCGACGGCCGGCCCGACCACACCGGTTCTTCACCGTGCACCTGGGCTTCACCGCACCGGACGCGGCCGACGCCCGCGAGCTGGCCGTGGCATACGCGGAGGCATTGACCCTGCTCCGCCCGGAGGTGGCGCTCGGGGCAGCGGCCCTGTCGCCGGCCGATGCCTGGCAGCGGGCCGTGCGGCTGTTCTGCGGGGCGGTCGGCCCGGACGGCGAGCGCTGCGTCGACGTGGCCGATCATCCGGGCTTCCACCACGCCCCGGGTCCCGGCGGTCTCGGCTGGGGTGACGGCGATGGGTGACCGCTGCTCGCCGCGGCGCACCGACCGTCATCGGCGTGGGCGGCGACGGCGGGCGGCACACCCGACCACAACAGGTGTCGCCGTGCCGGTGCCCGGATCACCGACACCGGCACGGCGACACCGCGCCGGCGATCAGTCCAGATCGAATTCGCCGTCCTGGGCGCCGGCGACGAACGCGTCCCACTCCGCCTGGGTGAAGACCAACACCGGCCCCTCGGGCTCGGCCGAGTTGCGCATGCCGATCAGGTCGTCGACGAAAGCGACCTCGACGGCGCTGTCAGAGGTGTCCCCTTCGGCCCGCTGCCAGACCGCCCGAGAGAGGTCGAAGTCGCCCTTGGGGTGCTGCGCCATGGTTCTTTCCTCCAGTGCCGAGGGTCGTGTGGTGACCGAGTGTCGATCCCCATCGGGCAGGATAAGCGGATGCCGAGCCTGACCCGTGTAGAGGCGACCGCGCGTGGCGCGGCGATTACTGTCGAGTCCTATCAGGTGGACCTCGACCTGACCGGCGGCGCGGAGCTGTTCCGCTCCCGCGTCGCGATCCGCTTCCGGGCGGCCACCGACACCGCGACCTTCGCCGAGGTCAAGCCGGCGAAACTGCTGGCGGTACGCCTCAACGACCGCGACCTCGACCCCGCCCTGTTGGCCGACAACCGGCTGCCGCTCGCCGACCTGGCCGAGGAGAACACCCTCGTCGTCGAGGCGGAGATGGCGTATTCCAACGCGGGGGAGGGGATGCACCGCTTCGTCGACCCGGCCGACGGCGAGACATACCTCTACGCGGTGAGCTTCCTCGACAACGTGCAACGCATCTTCGCCGCGTTCGACCAGCCCGACCTCAAGGCTCCCGTCGTCCTCTCGGTGACCGCCCCACCAGAGTGGACGGTCTCCAGCAACGCCGAGGTGGCTGCCACTCCGGCACCGGGTCGCTGGGAGTTCGCCCCGAGCGCGCCGCTGGCCACATACTTCTTCTCGCTGATCGCCGGGCCGTACCACGTGCGGCGGGCCGAGCACGACGGCGTGCCACTGGGCATCTACTGCCGCCGGTCGCTCGCCGAGCACCTGGATGCCGACGCCGAGGAGATCTTCACCATCACCCGGCAGTGCCTGGACCGGTTCCACCAACTCTTCACCGAGCGCTACCCGTTCGGCAAGTACGACCAGGCGTTCGTGCCGGAGTTCAACGCCGGCGCCATGGAAAACCCGGGCATCGTCACCTTCCGCGACGACTACGTGTTCCGCTCGGCGGTCACCGACACCGAGCGCGAGCAGCGGGCCACCACCATCGCCCACGAGATGGCGCACATGTGGTTCGGTGACCTGGTCACCATGCGCTGGTGGGACGACCTGTGGTTGAACGAGTCCTTCGCGGAATACCTCGGCACCCGGGTCACCGCCGAGGCGACCCGCTTCGGCCAGGCCTGGACGACCTTCGCGATGCGCCGCAAGGCCTGGGGGTACGCGGCCGACCAGCGCCCCTCCACCCACCCGGTCGCCCCGGAGGAGGTCGCCGACGCCGACGAGGGCCTGCTCAACTTCGACGGCATCTCGTACGCCAAGGGCGCCAGCGTGCTACGGCAGCTTGTCGCGTGGCTCGGCGACGAGGCGTTCCTCGCCGGCCTGAACGCGCACTTCGCCGAGCACCGCTTCGGCAACGCCACGCTCGCCGACCTGCTGGTCAGCCTCTCCACCGCCAGTGGCCGGGACCTGTCCGGCTGGGCCGAGGTGTGGTTGCGCCAGCCGCAGGTCAACACGCTGCGCGCCGAGGTCACCGTCGACACCGACGGCCGCTACTCCGACGTGGCCGTGGTGCAGACCGCGCCGGAGTCCCACCCGGTGCTGCGCCCGCACCGGATCGGCGTGGGCCGCTACTCGGTGGACGGCACCGTGCGCCGCGACGACGTCGACATCGACCCCGCGGCCGACGGCGGCCGGACCGTGTTGGGGGCCCTGGCGGGCACTCCGGCTGCCCAGTTGTTGCTGCTCAACGACGGTGACCTGACCTTCGCCAAGGTGCGCCTCGACCCGGCGTCGGCGGAGGCCGTCGCGCGGATGCTGCCCGGCTTGGCCGACCCGCTCACCCGGGCGATCCTCTGGGGCGAGGCACTGGACGCCGCGACAGACGGGGAGCGGCCGGTCAGCGGCGTGGTCGATCTGATGGCCGCCGCGCTGCCCACCGAGACCGAGGTGATCATCGCGGAGGACGTGCTCACCCTCAGCCGGTCGTTGGTGGACCGTTACCTCGACCCGCTGACCCGGTCCGCGGCGCTGGCCCGGGTCGCCGAGGCGTGCCAGCGGTTGCTCGACGGCGCGCCGGCGGGGGAGTCGTTGCAGTTGGCCGCCGCGCGGGGGTGGATCACCGCGACCACCGACGCGGACCTGCTCGTCGGTTGGCTCGCCGGCCGGGACGTGCCGGCCGGGCTGCGGGTCGACGCGGAGCTGCGCTGGGCGGTGCTGCGCCGGTTGGTGGTGCTGGGTGCCGCCGGCGAGGCGGAAATCGCCGTCGAGGCGGCAGCCGACAACAGCTCCACGGGTGCCGAACGGGCCGCCCGCTGCCGGGCCGCCCTGCCCGACCCGGCCGCGAAGCAGGCGGCCTGGGAGATCATCGTGCGGGACACCGAGCTGTCCAACCGCCTGTTGGAAGCGACGGCCGAGGGGTTCTGGCAACCCGAGCAGGCCGAGCTGACCGCCGCGTACGTCGAGCGGTACTTCACGGACATGCCGGCCGCCGCCCGCCGGCGTACCCCGTGGACGGCCGATCGGGTCGCGAAGCTGGCGTTTCCCCGCTACGCCGTGGCGCAGCCGACCCGGGAGGCGGCCGCGGCGCTGCTGGCCCGCGACGACCTGACCCCCGGCCTGCGCCGGGTGGTCACCGACGCCGACGACGACCTGCGCCGCGCGCTTGTCGCCCGGACAGCGGTGGCCGCCGCCGCGGCGTAGTCCCCTCGACCTGACGAATATCGCGGGGTCCGGGACGGGTTGACACCCCGATTTCCCGGACCCCGAGTCGATCAGCAACTGCCACCCCGCACCCGTAGCTCAGCGCGCCGCGAACTCCGCCGTGACCGGCGCGTCCCAGTCGATGACGTACCGCTGCTCGTGGGCGATCGTCTTCTCCGGGTCCATCGCGGTGCGCACCAGCAGGGGCATCAGCAGAGGCAGCAGCGTCCGGCCCACCGGCCCCGGCGCCTTCGTGTGGTTGATCCGCGCCGCGCGGGCGGCGACCTTCTCCACTCGGGCGCGGCGCAGCCGCTCGAACGCGGCGAACGCCGACGCCACGTCCGGTAGGTCACGCAGGCAGCGGGCGAGCTGGACCGCGCTCTCGATGGCCAGCGACGCGCCCTGCCCGGAGCTGTTCGACGGTGCGTGGGCCGCGTCGCCGACCAGCACCATCCGACCCCGGTGCCAGTGCGGCACCGGTGGCATGATCTGCAACGCTCCCACCACCTGGAGTTCGTCGGCGGTGCTTGTCGCCACCAGCTCCCGGCCCGGGTCGTCGTCGCCGTAGGTGCCGCGTAGCGTGGCCAACCACTGCGCCGACGGCACCGTGCGGGCCTCGACCAGACTCACCGGCCGCTGGTACGGCAGGTTGGCCCCCCACCGGGTGCCACCGCCCGGCTCCGGCCAGTAGAGGTAGTAGCCGCGGCGCCCGAACGCGAACGTCATCGTGCCCGGCTCCGCGTCCACGTCGTGCCGGGCCACCGCCTCGAAGCCGAGCAGGCCGGTGAACCGGGGACCGGGCGCGGCCGGATCGATGAGGCCACGAACCGTCGACCGGATGCCGTCGGCACCGATCAGGACGTCGGCGGTGGCGGTGCTGCCATCCTCGAAGTGGGCGGTCACGCCGCTCTTCGTCTGCTCGGCGTCGATGAGCCGCTTGCCGTACGCGAAGCCGACCCCCTCGGCGACCGCCTGATCGTGCAGCGCCCGGTGCAGCTCGGCGCGGTGCACCACGTGCAGCGGGGGCACCCCGGTCAGCGTGGGCAGGTCGATGCGGCGTCGGCCGACCGCCATGACGGTGCGCGTGATCGGGGTGGCGGTCGCCGTCACCGCCTCGTCCGCGCCGATCGTACGCAGGGCCGCCACGCCGTTGGGCGCGAGCGCGAGGGTGCCGCCGATGCCGCCAACTCCGCTGGCGGTCGCCGGGTACGCCTCGTGGACGGTCGCCGTGATGCCGGCGCGGCGCAGTGCGAGTGCGGTCACCGGTCCGGCGATACCGCCGCCGATGACGATCGCGGTTCGTACCGTGGTCATGCTCTTCTCCCTGGGGTGTGTGGTCGCGTGCGACCGACCTGGGAGGGAGCCCGGTTATCCTCTGGTTGCCGCTTCGGGCCGGGCGCCTTCCCAGGCATCGGTTCGGGGTAAGGGCTCCGGCGGGGTGTTGGCGCACCCCGCCGGAGCCGTCTTCAGCCGGCTTCCCGGTTGCTGGCTGTCGGATGGGTGGGTTCGGTGTTGGCTCTCGGGGTGGTGGTTCTCTCGGCCAACCCGGTCAGCTCCGCGGGCATCTCGCCGGTCTCGTGGAAGGCCCGCCAGGTGTCCAGCCCCGGATAGCTGCCCGAGGTCAGCTCGGCGAGCAGGGCACGCAGCCAGGCCGCCTCCGCCTCCCGCAGGGCAAGGTCGTACTCCGACTCGACCAGGAACAGCCGCGGGATCTCCCGCAGGTGGGCGTCGAGCGTCTCGCGGTCCCGCCGGAGCGCGTCTTCGAGCAGGTCGAGCCGCTGACGAAGCAGGTCGGTGGCCTCGTCAGGATGCAGCGCGGCGAGGACGGACAACCCGGCGCGGAAGCGGGGATGCTCCGGCATCGGGGTGGAGACCAGCTCGCGGGCCCAGTCGACCAGCTCGGCGCGCCCCGCGTCGGTGATCCGGTAGACGGTGCGTTCCGGGCGCCGGCCCTCGCGGACGCTCTCCACCGCGTCGATCAGGCGGTGCTTCTCCAGGTTGCGGATCACCGTGTAGAAGGAGCCCCACTTGAACTCCATGTCCTGGTCCTTGCCCCAGGCCCGCAGTGCGGTGGCGATCTCGTACGGGTGCATCGGCCGTTGGACAAGCGCGGACAGCACGGCCAACGCGAGCAGATTGCCGACCTTGCGCCGCTTCGGCACGATGCCCTCCAGACTCGCTCGCTTCCAATTACTCGTCCGCAAGTATATGCACACGAGTAACCCGTCGCGATCCCGCGCGCTCCGCGATCCCGCGCGCGCCTTGATCGACTCGGTTTCCTTGAAGTCGCGGTGTCCTGACCGGTTTGACGCACCGATTTCCCGAAAGGCGAGTTGACCATCGCTGCCAGCGTGCGCCGTTCCGGCATGTCGCGGTGTCCCGCCGGGGTCGGGGTGGGGTGCTCGCCTGGGCGCTTAGCCGGGCCGGGGTGGTCGGTCCCGACGGTCGGCCTACGATCATCGGGTGGAGGAAGATATCCGGCGGATCGGGATCATGGGTGGCACCTTCGACCCGATCCACCACGGTCACCTCGTCGCGGCCAGTGAGGTGGCGGACCGGTTCGGCCTGGACGAGGTGGTCTTCGTTCCGACCGGGCAGCCGTGGCAGAAGGCCGACGAACCGGTCAGCCCGGCCGAGGACCGTTACCTGATGACTGTCATCGCCACCGCCTCCAACCCGCGCTTCCAGGTCAGTCGGGTCGACATCGACCGCCGTGGGCCGACCTACACCGTCGACACCCTGCGCGACCTCCAGGCGGAGTACGGCCCCAAGGTGCAGTTGTTCTTCATCACCGGCGCGGACGCCCTGCAGCGCATCCTGTCCTGGAAGGATCTGGACGAGATCTTCGAACTGGCCCACTTCATCGGGGTGACGCGGCCCGGTTTCCCGCTGACCGACAAGCACCTCCCGGCGGACACTGTCAGCCTGATCCAGGTGCCCGCGATGTCCATCTCGTCGACGGACTGCCGCGCCCGGGTCGCCCGGGGCGAGCCCGTCTGGTATTTGGTGCCCGACGGTGTGGTGCAGTACATCGCCAAGCGAAGCCTCTATCACGGCTGACCGCGCCGGATTCCGGCTGGTTTGTGTATTTAACCGACCAGAACTGCACGGTCGGGGCGTCGCCGGGTATGAGACGCTTGGAGGATCGCACGCTTGATCGAAGGAGAACGGTGACAGTTTCCGAACGCGCTCACGAGCTGGCAATCGCGGCCGCCCAGGCCGCCGCCGACAAGAAGGCGCAGGACATCACGATCATCGACGTCGGCGACCAGCTCGCCATCACCGACGCGTTCGTGCTCGCCGCCGCCCCCAACGAGCGCCAGGTGCTGGCCATCGTGGACGCGATCGAGGAGAGCCTGCTGGAGCTGCCGGACAAGGCCAAGCCGGTGCGGCGTGAGGGCGAGCGTGGTGGCCGCTGGGTGCTGCTCGACTACGTCGACATCGTGGTGCACGTCCAGCACACCGAGGAGCGCGAGTTCTACGGGCTCGACCGCCTCTGGAAGGACTGCCCCACCATCCCGTTCGTCGACCGCGACCTGGTCGAGGCCGACGCCAGCGGGTCGTCCGCCGCCGCCGAATGACCCGACTGATCGTCTGGCGGCACGGCAACACCGACTGGAACGCCGCCAACCGCGTCCAGGGGCAGACCGACGTACCCCTCAACGAGCTGGGTCGCGACCAGGCCCGCGCCGCCGCCCCGCTGCTCGCGGCGCTGCGGCCCGACGCGATCGTGGCCAGCGACCTGAGCCGCGCCGCGGAGACCGCCGCGGCGCTCGCCGCGCTGACCGGGCTTCCGGTTCGCACCGACGCCCGGCTGCGCGAGCGGCACTTCGGCCAGTGGCAGGGCCTGCACCTCACCGAGGTCGCCGAGCGTTTCCCGGAGGAGTACGCGCGGTGGCGGGCCGGCGACCCCGACCCGGGCGCCGATCTCGAACCCTTGCACGATCTCGGCGAGCGGGTCGCTGCCGCCCTGCGGGAGGCAGCGGAAGCGGCTCCCGGCGGCACCGTGGTGATCGCCACTCACGGTGGCGGCTCCCGGCAGGGCATCGGTCGTCTGCTCGGCTGGGACACCACAGTGCTGCGCACCATCGGTTCGCTGGCCAACTGCCACTGGAGCGAGCTGCGGCACGACGACCGCGCGCCGACCGTCGGGCGCCCACAGGACGTCAGTGGCTGGCAGTTGCGGGCGCACAACGTCGGCCTGGTCACCGCCCCGGTCGCCGTCGAAGCGATCTGAGCGCTCGCGCCTCGGCGTTCGAGGCCTCGATCGGCTAGCGTGCCGGGCATGCCCGTCGCGGTTGTCATCGACTCCACCGCCTACCTTCCGCCCGAGCTGGTGCAGGCGCACCGGCTGACCGTCGTCCCGTTGACCGTCGTGCTCAACGGCGCGGAAGGGCTGGAGGGGGTGGAGACCCAGCCGGCCGACGCGACCCTGGCACTGAGCGCCCGCCGGGTCTCGGCGACCACCTCCCGGCCGGCACCCGAGCAGTTCGCGCGGACGTACCGTCAGTTGCTCGACACCGGCGCCGACGGGATCGTCTCGGTGCACCTCTCCGCCGCGTTGTCGGGCACGGTGGAGGCGGCCCGGCTGGCCGCCGCCGACCTGGACGGCCGCGTCGAGGTGGTGGACAGCCGCTCGGCGGGCATGGGGCTGGGCTTTCCGGCCATCGCCGCCGCCACCGCCGCCGAGGCCGGCGCCGACCTTGCCGGGGTACGCGACGCGGCGCTCGCCGCCATCGCCCGCACCACCGTCTGGTTCTACGTCGACACGTTGGAGTTCCTCCGCCGGGGTGGCCGGATCAACGCGGCCGAGGCGCTGTTCGGCACCGCCCTGTCCGTCAAGCCGATCATGCACATGCCGGACGGGGCGATCGTGCTGCGCGAGAAGGTCCGTACCGCCAGCCGGGGAGTGGCCCGCCTCGTGGACCTGGCCGTCGAGGCGGCCGGCGACGACGACGTGGACCTCGGGGTGCACCACCTGGCCGCGCCGCAACGGGCCGAGGCGCTGCGCACCGCGCTGACCGAACGGTTCGGTGACCGGCTGCACCACACGTACGTCTCCGAAGCGGGCGCGGTCGTCGCCGCGCACGCCGGGCCGGGCCTGGCCTGCGTGGTCGTCCACCGTCGGCCGGAGGAGTGAGCGGTGTCCACGTCGTCGTGTGTGGTGACCGGCGGCGGTCGCGGTGTCGGCCGGGCCGTGGTGGAACGCCTGGTGGCGACCGGTGCCACAGTCGTCGTTTTGGAGCGCGACGCCGACGCCGCCGACTGGCTGGCCGGGCATCCCGCCGCCGACCGACTCGTCGCGGTGTTCGGTGACGCCGCCGACGAGCGGGTGGCCGAGCACGCCGCCGAGCTGGCCGAACGCGCGGCGCCCCTGACCGGCTGGGTGAACAACGCGGCGGTGTTCCGCGACGCCGCGCTGCACTCGGCGTCGGCCGACACGGTGCTGGACCTGATCGGGCTGAACCTGCGCCCGGCCGTGGTGGGCGCCGCGGTGGCCGTCCGCCGCTTCCTGGCCCGCGCCGCCGGCGGCGCGATCGTGAACGTCTCGTCGCACCAGGCCCGCCGGCCCGTGTCGGGTGCCCTGCCGTACGCGACGGCGAAGGCCGCCGTGGAGGGTCTGACCCGGGCACTTGCCGTCGAGTACGGGAAGTACGGCATCCGCGCCAACGCGGTCGCGCTCGGCTCGATCGCCACCGAGCGGCACACCGAGTTCCTGGCCGCGCAGGAGCCCACCCAGGCCCAGTGGATCGACGCCGAGCTGAACAGGCTGCACCCGGTGGGCCGGATCGGGCGGGTCGACGAGGTGGCCGAGGCCGTCGCGTACCTGCTGTCACCGGCGGCGAGCTTCGTCAACGGGGTGATCCTGCCGGTGGACGGGGGACGAGCCGTGCTCGGCCTCGACCCGGAGGCCCACTGACGACCGATCGTCCGTGTTAGCCTCCGTGCGCGCCCCAGATGGGCCTACCCCCCGGAGGTTCTGGCTACTTCAGCCACCACGCCGAGATCGATGCGATGTGCGCGTCTCTCGTGCGGGGTCCGGGGCGTCGGTGCCCTCGGGGCGTCGTCATCGGTGTGGCTGGGTGAACGCTGTGGGCCTCCGGTCGGGTCAACGGATCGACCGGGAAGAAGACGGTACGCATGACAGTCACGTTCAACCACACCATCATCGCCAGCAAGGACAAGAACGCGTCGGCCGCGTTCTACCGGGAGCTGTTCGAGCTGCCGGAGGCGCCGTCGTGGGGGCCGTTCGTCAACATCGTGCTGGACGGGGGAGTGCTGCTCCAGTTCGCCGAGCCGCCGGTGGAGCTCCAGATGCAGCACTACGCGTTTCTGGTCGACGACGAGCTGTTCGCGCGGTGTCTGGCGTTCGTCGAGGGGCGCGGCATCACCTACTGGGCCGACCCGCAGCTGAAGCGGGAGGGGGAGACCAACACCGAGCACGGTGGACGGGGCTTCTACTTCTTCGACCCGGCCGGCCACGCCATCGAGATCATCACCCGGCCGTACCTGTAGGGGCGGCCGCGTCGCTCGTCGGGGCGGGTGTCGGCTCCGGTTGCTCTGTCCGCCGGGGCCGGCCCCACCCGGGTTCCGCCAGAACGCTTCGTCGGCCTCCCCGCTGTTGCCCGTTGCTCATCGATGTCGTCGAGGCGGCAGCGGCGGATCTGGAGCGTGCTGAGCGTGACTATTGGAGGATTTCGATAAGTTGGGTCAGGTCCGTCATCTCGTATGCGACGGGTGTGTCGTCCGGCCGGGTGTGCCCGCGGTGGTTGATCCACACCGCCTGGATGCCGGCGGCGTGCGCCCCGTACACGTCGGCGCTTGTCGAGTCGCCCACGTGCAGCACGTCGTCCGCACGCAGGTCCAGCGCGGCGAGCGCTCGGGTGAACATGTCCCGGTCCGGTTTGTAGGCGCGGACTTCCTCGCTTGTCACCACGGCGGTGAAGGCCAGGCCATGGTGTGCCATCGCCGCGTCCAGGTCGGCGCGGTCGACGTCCGACACGACGCAGATGGGCACCGTGACCCGGGAGAGGAACTCCCGGGTACCTGGACGTAGCGGCGGCGACTGCCAGTACTCGAACTGCGCCGCGCACAGCCTGACCGGGTCACCGGCGCAGCCCACCGCGGCCATCACCCTGGCCAGGCTGTGCATCGCGCAGTGTCGTAGCGTCCGGAACTGTGGGCCGGCGGCGACCGCCTCGTACTCCCACGCCCACGCATCCATGACCTCGCCTCCAGCGACGGATGGTGAGGCGCCGGCGGCTACCTGGTCAGCTATCGCCTGCATGATCGCGTCGTCGTCTTCGACCACTGTGCCGTAGAAGTCCAGCAGCAGTCCCTTGATCACGCTCGCAGCGTAGTCGTCACCGCGGCCGGTGGGTTCGGCGAGCTCAGTGGCTGCTGACGGCGAGCCGAATCCGGTGATCACGGTCCCGGTGACCCGGCCCACCAGCCGGCGGGCCGTGGGCCGTCGCAGCGACGTGCGCAGCGGACGTGCCAAGCAGACCAGAACCGCTAGCAGATCCGCGCTTGATCAGGGCGTTGTCCACAGTGGCGTCGGTTATCCACAGGGCGATGTCGCCACACCCCACCGCCTCCGCCGTCGCCATAGCGTCGCCCTGTGTCACACGACGAGGAGACCGAGGTACGCCAGCGCCTGCGCCGGCTGACGGATGCGCCGCTGGACGTGTCGTCACCCCCGGCACGGGCAACGCTCGCGGGCGTACCTCTGGCTGGGGTGCTGCCACCCCGGGCCGGGGCGCCGATGGCCGAGCCGGACGCGGGCGTACCCCTTGCCGTGGAAGGCTCGCTGGCCCCACGGCTGTCCGGGCCTGGCGCGTTCGACCCAGGGCGACGCGGTGTGCGGGCGCTGGCGGTCGTCGCGGTGGTGGTGGTGCTGGCCGCCGCCGGGTGGGCCTGGCGGTCCCGGCCGCACGCCGAGCCGGCCGCACCACTGGGCAGCGAGGCCGTAGCGGCCACGCCGGCGGGCGACCTCAGCGCTTCCGGCTCCGGTGAGCTGGTGGTGGCGGTCGCGGGCAAGGTCCGCAAGCCCGGGTTGGTGCGGGTGCCGGCCGGGTCCCGGCTCGCCGACGCGGTGCAGGCGGCCGGCGGCCCGCTGCCCGGGGTCGACGTGGCGCTGCTCAATCCCGCTCGCAAGGTCACCGACGGCGAGCTGATCGTGGTCGGCGTGACGCCGCCGCCGGCGCCGGCCGGTCCGGCGGCGGGCGGGGCGGCTCCGGCTGCCGGTCCGCTGAACCTCAACACCGCCACCCTGGCGCAGCTCGACGCGCTGCCCGGGGTCGGGCCGGTGCTCGCCCAGCGCATCCTCGACCACCGGGACCAGCACGGCGGGTTCAAGGCCGTCGGCGACCTGCGCCAGGTCGACGGGATCGGCGACGCACGGTATGAGCAGCTCAAGGATCTGGTGACGGTGTGAACAGCGGTGACCCGACGCCGCACGGCCAGCTGACCGCCGCCCAAGATCGGGCATCACCGCCGGACCTGCGACTCGCCGGGCTGGCCGTGGCCGCGTGGCTCACCGCGCTCGCCGGCCTACATCTCGGCGTCCGCTCGCTCCTGCTGGTGGCCGGGGTGGTGGCCATCCTGACCGTGTGCACCGCCCTGCACCTGCTCGGCCGCTTCGGTCGTCCGCGGGCCGTCGCGCGCCGCCACGGCTGGATCGCCGTCGCGGTCGGCCTCGGTGTGGTCTGTGCGGGGGCGGTCACCGCGGCCCAGCTCGCCATCCGGGACGCCCCGCCGATCCGTGCCCTGGCCGAGCAGCGCGCACTGGTCACCGCGGAGGTGGTGGTCCGGGACGATCCGCGCCCGATCCGTTCCGCCGGGCGACCGGGGATGCTGCTGGTACCGAGCGAACTGGTCCGCCTCACCGGCCCGGACGGTCGACGCATCCACGCGTCGGTGCGGCTGCTCGTCCTGGCCACCGACCCGGCCTGGCAGGGACTGCTGCCCGGGCAACGCCTCACCGCCGATGGTCGGCTCGGCGTCGCGCGCGGTGGTGATCTCACCGCGGCCGTGCTCAGCACCAACGGTCCGCCGCAGCGGCACGGTGTGTCGTCCTGGGCGCAGCGCGCCGCCGGCACCCTGCGTGCCGGTCTGCAACGGGCCTGCGCGCCGCTGCCCGACGAGCCGGGCGGGCTGCTGCCGGGGCTCGTCGTGGGCGACACCAGCCGACTGCCACCCGCCGTCGAGGAGGATTTCCGGGCCACCGGGATGACACATCTCAATGCCGTTTCCGGGAGCAATGTCGCCATTGTGGTCGGCGCGGTGTTGTTGCTGGCGCGTTGGGCGCGGGCCGGTCCGTGGCTCGCCGTCGGGCTCTGCGCGGTGGCGCTGGTGGGCTTCGTCATCCTGGTCCGCCCGTCACCGAGCGTCGTACGGGCCGCGACGATGGGGGCCATCGGGCTCGCCGCGCTTGCCGCCGGTCGTCCCCGCGCCGCGCTGCCCGCGTTGGCCGCCGCCGTCACCGTGCTGGTGCTCGTCGACCCGGAGTTGGCCGGGGATCCCGGTTTCGCGCTCTCCGTGCTGGCCACCGGTGGCCTCTTGCTGCTCGCGCCGCGTTGGCGGGATCGGCTGCGGCGGCGCGGCGTGCCGCCCGGCCTGGCGGAGGCGTTGGCCGTGCCGGCCGCCGCGCAACTGGCCTGTGGACCGGTCGTCGCCGGGATCTCCGGCACGGTCAGCCTGGTGGCGGTGCCGGCCAACCTGCTCGCGGTGCCGGCCATCGCACCGGCGACAGTGCTGGGCGTGTCGGCGGCCATGGTGTCGCCGCTCTGGCCGTCCGGGGCCGAGATCCTCGCGTGGCTGGCGAGTTGGCCGGCCTGGTGGCTGGTGGTCATCGCCCGACAGGGCGCCCGACTCCCGGGCGGCACCCTGCCGTGGCCCGGCGGGCTCCCGGGGGCGCTGCTGCTGACCGTGTTGACCGTCGCACTGCTGATCGCGGTGCGCCGCCCCCTCGTACGCCGACTGGTGGCCGTCGTCGGTGTCGCCTCGGTGCTCGGCGCGCTTCCGGTGCGGCTGGTGTTCGCTGGCTGGCCGCCAGCGGGTTGGGTCGTGGTGGTCTGCGCGGTGGGCCAGGGCGACGCCGTGGTGTTGCCGGTCGCCCCCGGCCGGGCGGTGGTGGTCGACGCCGGGCCGGAGCCGAGTGCGGTGGACGGTTGCCTGCGTCGACTCGGCGTACGGGAGGTGCCGCTGCTGGTGATCAGCCACTTCCACGCCGACCACGTGGGTGGGGTGGCCGGGGTGTTCCGGGGGCGGCGGGTGGGCGCCGTGCTGGTGCCGTCGTCGACGGATCCGGAGAGCGGCCGGGACCTGGTCCGGGCGGCGGCCGCCGGGCGGGCCGCGCTGCGCACCACCGTGGCCGGTGCCCGTCACCCGATCGGAGGCGTCGACCTGCTGGTGCTCGGCCCGCCGTACCCGCTGGCCGGCACCAGGTCCGACCCGAACAACAACTCGCTGGTGGTGCGCGCCACGGTGGGCGGGGTGCGGATCCTGCTGCCCGGCGACGCGGAGACCGAGGAGCAGCACGCGCTGCTGACGCGGGCGACACCCGGCCAGTTACGGGCGGACGTGTTGAAGGTCGCCCACCACGGTTCGGCGTATCAGGACCCGGGCTTTCTCGACGCGGTGCGGCCGGCGGTCGCGTTCGTGCCGGTGGGCACGGGTAACACCTACGGGCACCCGAACCCGGGGATACTGGCCCGGCTGAGCAGGGGTGGCGCCCGGGTGCTGCGCACCGACACCGACGGCGACCTGGCGGCGATCCGGGCTGACGGTGGCCTGGCCGTGGTGCGGCGGGGAGTCCCACCGGGCCGGCAATCCTGAGCCTCGTCGGGAGGGGCCCGGTGCGAGTGGTCCGCCCATCATCGGCGGGACTCCGCGTCCGACGGAGACTGCCCTCGGGTGGGTCAGGCACGGGGCTCTGGGGCGGCGGTCGGCCAGGTGCTGGTCAGCCCGTACCGGAACCAACCCAGTGACATGAATTGTGGATTAAGCGGTCAATTGAGATAGATGTCTGGATTTGCGCTGAGTGCGGGCTGCGCCGACCAAGCGGCGAATGAGCAGGCACGATCCCGGCGTGGGCCGTGCGAATATGGGCGGCGTGACCGCCGCCAACCTCGCTCCCATTCTGCTCGTCCTCGGTGACGAGGAGTTACTCGCCACGCGCGCGGTCACCGAAGCTGTCGCGAAGGTTCGCGGTGTCGACCCCGAAGCGGACGTCCGCGAATACCAGGCCGGTGCGCTCGCCGTCGGCGAGATCGCCGAGATGCTCAGCCCCTCGCTGTTCGGCGGGCGGCGACTGCTGATCCTGCGCTCCGGTCAGGACGCCCGCAAGGACCTGGTCGCCGCGCTGTTGGCGTACGCGAAGAACCCCGACCCGGAGGTCCAACTGCTGGTGCTGCACCTGGGCGCCGCCAAGGGCAAGGCGTTCGCCGACGGGCTGCGGGCGGCCGGCGCGACTGTCGTCCCGGCAGCCAAGCTCAAGGGGCACCGCGAGCGGGTGGCCTTCGTCCGTGACGAGATCCGCCGGGCCGGCGGAAAGTGCACCGACGACGCGGCCGAAGCGCTCATCGCGGCGGTCGGCAACGACCTGCGCGAGCTGGCCGCCGCCTGTTCCCAACTGATCGCCGACACCGACGGGCGGATCAGCGCCGACACGGTGAGCCGCTACTACCGGGGCCGGGTCGAGGTGACCGGCTTCACGGTGGCGGACGCCACCATGGTCGGTGACGTGCCGGCGGCACTGGAGGCGCTGCGCTGGGCCCTGCACGTCGGGGTCGACCCGGTGCCCATCGCCGACGCCCTGGCCGACGGGGTGCGCACGGTGGCCCGGGTGGCGTCGGCCGGGCGGGGCAACGCGTACCAGCTCGCCAGCAGTCTCGGCATGCCCCCCTGGAAGGTCGAGCGGGCGCAGCGGCAGGGGCGCGGCTGGACACCGGAGGGCCTGGTCCGGGCCATGCAGGTCGCCGCCGAGTGCAACGCCGCAGTCAAGGGTGGCTCCGACGACCGGGCGTACGCCCTGGAGCGCGCGGTCTTCTCGGTCGCGGCGGCCCGGCAGGGCGGCACCAGATGACGGGGGCGAATCGCCCGGCGTGGGCCACTGTCGCCGTCGACGAGGAGCGGTATCGGCCGCTCTACGCCCGACTCCTCGGCCTCCGGTTCGTCAACCCCGGCGGCGTGCTGTGCTTCCTCTTCTTCGAGGGCACCATCGCGCTGGCCGTGCTGCTCGCCCTCGCCGAGCTGGTCACCTGGTGGGCGGTGCTGGTGCTGCCCGCCGTGGTGGCGGCGATGGTCAAGCTCAACGACATGGTGGCCGCGATCGTGGTCCGTTCCGCCGCGCTCGTGCCCGAGCAGGAACGGGATCGTTTTCGCCGGCAGATGGAGCCGGTCGTCGGTCGAGCCCGAGTGGAGTGGGCCTCGCACAGCGTGACCGGGGTCGTCATGGCGGTGGACGCGTCCCCCCCGCGCACCGATGCGCCGAAGCGCCCACCAGCTCAGGCATAGTAGATCTTGGAGCGGAGCGGCCCCTCCAGGGGCACTTTCCTTCCAAGATCTCAGGCCGGTGCCTCGCCATGAGGTGAGCACTGGCCTGGGCACACGGAAGCCCCGGACCGAGGCCCGGGGCTTTCCGAATCAGTCTGACGGTGAAGTCGTCAGGCGGAGAGCGCACCCACGCGCTTCGCGATCGCGGACTTGCGGTTCGCGGCCTGGTTGGAGTGGATCACGCCCTTGCTGACGGCCTTGTCCAGCTTGCGAGAGGCGTCCAGCATGAGCGCGGTGGCCTTCTCGACGTCACCGGCCTCGGCAGCCTCGTGGAACTTCCGGACGGCGGTCTTCAGCGACGACTTGACCGACTTGTTGCGCAGCCGGGCCTTCTCGTTCTGCCGGTTGCGCTTGATCTGGGACTTGATGTTCGCCACGCGACAGCCTCGTCTTGATAGCTCGGGTTGGTCAGCTTCTGCGCAAGATGACGAAACATGCGTCATCGCTGCGCGAAGAGCCAGGTTACCAGGTTGCCCGGGACGAGCCAAAACGGCTCGGCCCGAAACGGCGTTCGCCCGGTTCGTGGGCTCACCCGGACACTCGACGCTTGATCCACTCGGTTTCCTGCAAACCGCGGTAATCGCCTGCGGCTGATAGCCCGACTTCAAGGAACCCGAGTCGATCACGGGCCGCTGCGCCGCCGGGCCGCTGCGCCGCCGGGCCGCCGGGCCGCCGGGCCGCTGCGCCGCCGGGCCGCCGGGCCGCTGCGCCGCCGGGCCGCTGCGCTGCCGGGCCGCCGGGCCGCCGGGGGCGCCGCACTGCCGAAGCCGCCGGGTCGGGAGCGCGTCACCGCCAGCCCTGACGGCGAGCCAACCAGTCGAGCAGCTGCTCACCGCTCCACCGCTGGTGGGCGGGCAGGTGCGGCGAGGCCGTCGGCGGTGCCGCCGCGGCGCCGGTGAGGTAGTAGCCGGCCAGCGCGGCCAGGGTCGCGTCCAGCGCGTCCGGGGGTGCACCCGCCGTCGCCGGGTGCGTGGCGAAGAGCCGGTCCGCGTCCTGCCCGCTGGCGTACGCGGTGAGCAGCAGGCCGGCCAGGTCGAACCAGGCCGGCCCGGAGCAGGCCCAGGTCCAGTCGCAGAACCAGGCTCGGCCGTGCGCGTCGATCAGCACGTTGTCGACCCGCAGGTCACCGTGGATCAGGCCGGTCGCCCCGTCGGCGTACCGGGGGAGGAGGGACTCCAACGCCACCAGCTCGGGCAGCCGGCCACGGACCGGGGGCGGCAGCGCTGGGGTCGGCTCGCGACCGGCGGCGACCTCCTCCCACCAGAGGATGTCCGAGCGGGCCAGGTCGGCCAGGTGCGGCAGGCCGAGCGCGGTCAACTCGGCCGGCGGGTCGGCCAGGGCGACGGCGACCTCGGCGTACCCGGTGAGGGTCGCGTCCAACTCGGCGGGCACCCAGGGCAGGTGCGGGGTGTGGCCGTCGACGGCGTCGGTGCAGAGCACGAACCAGCCGGCCGCCGACAGGGTCCACCGGGGGCGGGGCGCCGGCAGGCCCACCGGCAGCCGGTCCAGGATGGCGGCCTCTCGGGCGTACCAGTCGACCAGATGCGGTTGCTCGGCGGCGGGTGCCGCCTTGACGAAGGCCCGGCCACCGTCGGCGGTGTCGAGCACTGCGGCGAAGCCGCGGGTGAAGCCCGCGCCCGCCACCCGGGCGGTGACCACCGGTGCGCCCAGCCGGTCCGCGACCGCGGCCCGCAGCGCCGCCGGCAGCGTCGGCCACGACGGGCGCAGCGCGCTCGCGTGGTAGGGCACCGGCGGCAGCGGGGGAGGGGACACCCCACCATGCTGCCCCGGGGTACGTGCGCGACGCACGGGGACACTGCCAGACTGCCAAGCCATGAGGACCGAGGACTTCTGGCAGTTGATCGACGAGGCTCGGGCCGGTGGCGGGGGAGAGCCCGGGCCGGTCGCCGCCCGGGCCGTCGCGCTGCTCGCCGCGCGCGATCCGGAGGACATCATCGGGTACGCGCGGCACCAGACGCGGGTGTTGGCCGCCTCGCACAAGGCGGATCTGTGGGGTGCGGCGTACCTGATCAACGGCGGTGCCTCGGCCGACGGCTTCGAGCACTTCCGGGGGTGGCTGATGACCCAGGGGCGGGCGGTCTTCGCCCGGGCGGTCACCGAACCGGACTCGCTGGCCGAGTTGCCCCAGGTGCGGGCGGCCTCGCTCAGCGGTGAGGAGTTCTCCGCCGAGCGGATGCTGTCGGTGCCCTGGGACGCGTACCGCAAGGCCACCGCGACCGAACTGCCGGCGGACCGCGACCCGGTGCGGACTCCGGATCTCAACGACTTCTGGGACTTCGACGACGAGGAGGAGGCCCGTCGTCGGCTGCCCCGGCTGGCCGCGCTCTTCGTCGAGCCGCCGCTGGAGTGAGAGGTTCTCGGGTCGATCCATCGCCCGCGCAGCGGACCTACCCCGGCGGCGTGGGAACATAGAGGGGGTCGGCGGCGCGCCGGCCTGTTCACGTCAGCCGACCAGAACGGACCGCTGTGCCACCGAAGCTCGATCCCGGCGCGAATGCTCCCGGTTCCACCGACCCCGGTCGCATCCGGAACTTCGGCATCATCGCCCACATCGACCACGGGAAGTCGACCCTGGCCGACCGGATGCTGCAGCTCACCGGTGTGGTCGACCCCCGGCAGATGCGCGCCCAGTACCTGGACCGGATGGACATCGAGCGCGAGCGCGGCATCACCATCAAAAGCCAGGCCGTCCGCATGCCGTGGACCATCCGGGACGGCGAGCGGGCCGGTGAGCACGCGGTGCTCAACATGATCGACACCCCGGGGCACGTCGACTTCACCTACGAGGTGTCCCGGTCGCTGGCCGCCTGCGAGGGCGCCGTGTTGCTCGTCGACGCCGCGCAGGGCATCGAGGCGCAGACCCTGGCCAACCTCTACCTGGCTCTCGAGAACGACCTGCGCATCATCCCGGTGCTCAACAAGATCGACCTGCCGGCCGCCCAGCCGGAGAAGTACGCCGAGGAGCTGGCCCACCTGATCGGCGGCGACCCCGCCGACTGCATCCGCGTCTCCGGCAAGACCGGCGAGGGCGTCCCGTATCTGCTCGACGAGATCGTCCGGCAGTTCATCCCACCCGTCGGCGACGCCGCGGCGCCCGCCCGAGCGATGATCTTCGATTCGGTGTACGACGTCTACCGCGGCGTCGTCACGTACGTCCGGGTCATCGACGGCCGGATCAGCGCCCGCGACCGGATCAAGATGATGTCCACCGGGGCGGTGCACGAGCTGCTGGAGATCGGCGTCATCTCACCCGAGATGGTCAAGGCCGAGGCACTCGGCGTCGGCGAGGTCGGCTACCTGATCACCGGCGTGAAGGATGTCCGGCAGTCCCGCGTCGGTGACACGGTCACCATCAACAGTCGGCCGGCGGCCGAGGCACTGGGTGGCTACAAGGACCCGAAGCCGATGGTCTACTCCGGCCTCTATCCGATCGACGGTTCCGACTACCCCAACCTGCGCGAGGCGTTGGACAAGCTCAAGCTCAACGACGCCGCCCTCGACTACGAGCCGGAGACCTCCGGTGCGCTCGGGTTCGGCTTCCGCTGCGGCTTCCTCGGCCTGCTCCACCTGGAGATCATCCGGGAGCGGCTGGAACGCGAGTACAACCTCGACCTGATCTCCACCGCACCCAACGTCGTCTACCGGGCGATCACGGACGACGGCGCGGAGATCGTCGTCACCAACCCCAGCGAATACCCCACCGGCAAGATCGCCGAGGTGTACGAGCCGGTGGTCCGGGCCACCGTACTGACGCCCAACGACTACGTGGGCGCGGTCATGGAACTCTGTCAGGGCCGACGCGGCACCCTGCTCGGCATGGACTACCTCTCCGCCGACCGGGTGGAGCTGCGCTACACGCTGCCCCTCGCGGAGATCATCTACGACTTCTTCGACCAGTTGAAGAGCCGCACCAAGGGTTACGCCTCGCTCGACTACGAGCCCTCCGGCGAGCAGGCGTCCGACCTGGTGAAGGTGGACATCCTGCTGCACGGCGAGCCGGTGGACGCGTTCAGCGCCATCGTGCACAAGGACAAGGCGTACAACTACGGCGTCACCATCGCCGCCAAGCTCCGTACCCTGATCCCGCGTCAGCAGTTCGAGGTGCCCATCCAGGCGGCCATCGGCAGCCGGGTCATCGCCCGGGAGACCATCCGGGCGATCCGCAAGGACGTGCTCGCCAAGTGCTACGGCGGTGACATCAGCCGTAAGCGCAAGCTGCTGGAGAAGCAGAAGGAAGGCAAGAAGCGGATGAAGATGGTCGGCCGCGTCGAGGTGCCGCAGGAGGCCTTCATCGCCGCCCTCTCCTCCGACTCCGGCGACGGCAAGGCCGCCGGAAAGAAGTAACAGCCCCGCCCGCCCCCGCCCGGGGTCGTCGTGGGCCACGATCCGCACAGTTACGGCGAAACTGCTGTCTCGAGCTCGTTTGAGGCAGCAGTTTCCCCGTAGTTGCACGGATCTTGACTGCTTGGCAGGGGTGTTCCGGTCGAGGTTGGGGCCGGAGGCTCGGGGCCGGCCGCCCGTACCACGGGTGCAGGCGTCGCCGGTCGGGGTGCCCTGGGTCGGCGGCGCGACCGCCCGCTCCGGAAATTTTTCTGGCGCTGCCGTGAGGTGGACGGGCCGACGAGAAGGGCTCCTACCTGTGTGGACGTGCTTCCGCGACAACCGACGCACCCGCGAGGCATCGACGAATGGCGTTCTTCTTCGCGGTGAGTCGGTTTGGGCTTTCGGCGGGGCGGGCACTTAGCGGTCACGACAGGAAGCACACATCGTGTGTCGAACATTCTTTGAAGGAGGGCGACCGTGGAGTTCACCGTCTGGGGCATCATCACTGCGATCGTTGTTGGTCTCATCGTCGGCGCGCTCGGCCGCCTGGTTGTTCCGGGCCGGCAGAACATGCCGATCTGGCTGCACCTGCTGATCGGTGTCGGCGCGGCCCTGCTCGGTACGGTGCTGGCGCGGGCCGTCGGTATCGCGACCGAGACGAGCGGTATCGACTGGGGCGAGCTGCTGGTGCAGGTCGTAGTTGCCGCGGTCGCGGTCGCTCTGGTGGCCGGCGTTGGTGGCCGCCGCCGAGTGACCCGGTAACACCAAGCACCAATTCCCGTACCACCACCACATCGCCGATGGGCGCCCGGCCGACAGGTCGGGCGCCCATCGGCGTTCTTCCCGGTGGGGCCTTCTTCCCGGCGGGGTGGCGCGCGGCGCGGCGCGGTCTGGCGCAGCCTGGCCTAGCCCGGCACGGCTTGATCTGGACTTGGGCTGGTGCTGTGGCCTGGGCTGGTTTGGTCGCCTGGACTGGGGGCCGGGGTGGCGGGATGGCCGGCTCGGTAGGTGGCGGGGGAGGGGCGGTCGGTGGAACGTGTTCTTGTCGGCCAAGTCGTGATCGTTTGGTGGCTGGAGTCGGTTTGGATTTTCTGTGGGGCGGGCACTTAGCGGTCACGACAGGAAGCACACACCTCGTGTGACAGACATTCTTTGTAAGGAGGGTGGCCGTGGAGCTCACCGTCTGGGGCATCATCACTGCGATCGTTGTTGGTCTCATCGTCGGCGCGCTCGGCCGCCTGGTTGTTCCGGGCCGGCAGAACATGCCGATCTGGCTGCACCTGCTGATCGGTATCGGCGCGGCCCTGCTCGGTACGGTGCTGGCGCGGGCCGTCGGCATCGCGACCGAGACGAGCGGCATCGACTGGACCGAGTTGCTGGTGCAGGTGGTGGTTGCCGCGATCGCGGTCGCGTTGGTGGCCGGCGTTGGTGGCCGGCGCCGCGTCACCCGATAACGACCTGGCATCACCTGGCGAGGCAGCACTACCGCAGGACAGCACGATGGAAAGAGCGCCCGGCCTTGAGTCGGGCGCTCTTTCGTGGCATGTGCCCGACTTTGGCCCCATGGTGGAGCGCCGTTCGTCGGGCCTCTGCGATACGGTCGCGACGCTTTGGCCGGTCCCGCCCACTGTCGTAAAAGAATTCTCCGTACTAGGGTGCGGCGGAGAAGGTTAGTTCCAGGCGGCGCGAGGGGAGAAGTGGCGTGAACAGGTGGAAGCGGTTGGCCCCGGTCACCGCCATGGTGGCCTCGGCCGCGATGGTGCTGACCGGCTGCGGGGGTTCCGGTGAGGACGCGGCCGACGACAGCAAGCTCACGGTCTGGATGATGGGCGAGGGCGGCGACGCGCAGAACGCCTTCCTCGACTCCGTCGAGACCGAGTTCCGCCAGAAGCACCCCGACACCGACGTGGTGGTGCAGTACATTCCCTGGCTCGAGGCGCCCAAGAAGTTCCAGGCCGCGCTCGCCGGGGGAGAGGGCCCGGACATCACCGAGCTGGGTAACACCGAGACTCAGGGCTGGGCCGCCCAGGAGGCGCTCGCCGACGTGAGTGGTCGGATGGGCGGCTGGGCCGACGGCAAGGATCTGCTGCCGGACCTGGTGCGCAACGCGCAGCTCGACGGCAAGCAGTACGGCGTGCCCTGGTACGCGGGCGTGCGCGCGATCTACTACCGCACCGACTGGTTCGCCGAGGCCGGCGTGCAGCCCCCGAAGACCTGGGACGACCTGGTCACCGTGGCCAAGGCGGTGCAGGCGAAGAAGAAGGGCACCTACGGCATCGCCCTGCCGGGCAACTCGGAGCTGCCGTTCTACTCCTTCCTGTGGGGTGCCGGCGGCGAGATCGCCAGCAACCAGGGCGGCACCTGGAAGTCCGGCTACACCACGCCGGAGGCGCAGCGGGCCGTCAAGTTCTGGACCGACCTGGTGACCGTGCACAAGGTCGCCCCGCCGGCGGCGGCGGGCTGGAACGAGATCGACGCGCGCACCCAGTTCGCCACCGGCAAGGCCGCGATGGCGTTCGCCGGCAGCTGGCAGCAGGGTGCCATCAAGAAGGACAACCCCGAGATCGAGAAGGTCTGGGGTACGTTCCCGATCCCCGGCCCGGACGGCAAGGCGGCACCCGGTTTCGCCGGTGGTTCGGACGTGGCGATCTGGAAGGACAGCGAGCGGCAGGACCTGGCCTGGGACTACCTGACCGTGCTGCTGAACAAGAAGAACGCGCAGAGCTTCGCGAGCAGCCTCGGCTTCTTCCCGGTCTACCAGGACCTCGTCGCCGGTGACACGTACGCCAACGACAAGGTGATGGCGGCGTTCGCCACCACCATGCAGAACACCAAGCTCACGCCGCTCACCCCGAAGTGGGTGGAGGTCAGCCGGACCAAGACGGTGACCCAGGCGATGAACAGCTCGGTCATGAAGGGTCAGAAGACGGTCGAGAAGGCTACCGCCGACGCGGCCGGTGAGATGGAAAGCATTCTCAACGCCAAGTGACCACGCTGACCGAGGCGCCAGAGGCGGCCGCCGCGCGGGAGACCCCCGCGCGGCGGCGTCGCCGGGTGGACCGCCTGCCCTACCTGCTGCTCCTGCCCGCACTACTGATCATCGGGGTGCTGCTGCTCTGGCCGCTCGGCCAGGTGGTGGTGATGTCCTTCTACCGGCTGAACTCCGTGCGGCAGCTGCGCGGCGATCGGGAGTGGCCGTGGGTGGGGCTCGGCAACTACGCCGACATCCTCTCCGATCCGTTCTTCCTGACCGTGCTGCGCAACACGGTCCTGTTCGCCGCGGCCAACGTGCTGCTCACGATGGTCCTCGGCACGCTTGTCGGGCTGCTGCTCAACCGGCTCGGCCGCAAGATGGCGACCTTCGTGGCCAGTTGCGTGATGCTCGCCTGGGCCACGCCGGCGCTGACCGGCACCATCGTCTGGAAGTGGATCTTCGACGACACGAGCGGCCTCGTCACGTGGTTGTTCAACGCGCTGCCCGACGGGCTCTCCAACAGCCTGTTCGGTCGGAGCGACTGGACCGGCTATGGCTGGTTCAACTCGCCGCTGCTCTTCTTCGCCATCCTCACCCTGGTGGTGGTCTGGCACTCGTTCCCGTTCATCGCGGTGAGCGTGCTGGCCGGTCTCAAGAGCGTGCCGAGCGAGCTGCACGAGGCGGCCCGGGTGGACGGCGCCAGCCCCTGGCGGGTCTTCTGGAAGATCACCTTCCCGCTGCTGCGCCCGGTCTTCGGGATCCTGATCGTGCTCTCCACCATCTGGGACTTCAAGGTTTTCACCCAGCAGTTCGTGCTGGCCGGCGGCACCCAGGACCGGCCGACGTTCATGCTCGCCATCTACTCGTACGCCGAAGCCTTCTCCCCGCCGCCGAAGTACGGACTCGGCGCGGCCATCGCGGTGATCCTCACGCTGATCCTGCTGGTGGTCACCGGCTTCTACGTACGGATGGTGCTCAGGCAGGAGGACGAGTCGTGAAGAAGGTCGCCCTCAACGCCGCCGGGCTGCTGGTCGCGCTCTTCGCGGCGTTCCCGGTCTACTGGATGATCTCCACCTCGCTGAAGCCGAGCAACGAGATCTTCTCGGCCACCCCGCAGCCGGTGCCGACCCACCCGACGCTGGCGCACTACCGGGAGATCCTGACCGGCAACCTGATCCCCGGCGTGAGCTTCCTCGACTTCTTCCTCAACAGCGCGCTGGTCGCCGTCTCCACGGTGGTGCTCAGCGGCCTGGTCGCGTTGCTCGCCGCGACCGCGGTGGCGCGGTTCCGCTTCAAGCTGCGGACCAGCTTCCTGATCATGCTGCTGGTGGTGCAGATGATCCCGCTGGAGGCGCTGGTCATCCCGCTGTTCCTGATGATCCAACGGTTGGGGCTCTACAACACCCTGCCCAGCCTGATCCTCACGTACCTCGGTTTCTCGCTGCCGTTCGCGGTCTGGATGCTGCGCGGCTTCGTCGCCGCGGTGCCCAAGGAGTTGGAGGAGGCGGCGGCCATCGACGGCGCCAGCCGGGCCCAGATCTTCCGCCGGGTCCTCTTTCCGCTTGTCGCGCCCGGCCTGGTGGCCACCAGCATCTTCTCCTTCATCACGGCGTGGAACGAGCTGATCTTCGCGTTGACGTTCATCAACGACCAGGGCAGCTACACGCTGCCGGTGGCGATGACGTTCTTCTTCGGCCGGGACGACACCAACTGGGGGCCGGTGATGGCCGCGTCCACCCTGTTCACCCTGCCGGTCATCATCTTCTTCCTGCTGGTGCAGCGCCGGATGGTCTCCGGTCTGGTGGCCGGAGCCGTCAAGGGCTGACCTAGGCTGACCGTCATGACGGGCAGGGTGGCAGCGGTGAACATCGGCGTGGTGACCGAGGCGGAGTGGGCCGGTGACGCGAGCGGCCGCAGCGGCATCGACAAGCGGCCGGTGGATGGCCCGGTGACGCTGCTCACCGAGGGCGTGGCCGGTGACTTCATCGGCGAGCGGGCTCACCACGGCGGGCCGGAGAAGGCCGTCTACGCGTACGCCGAGGAGGACGCCGCGTGGTGGGCGGCCGAGATCGGCCGGTCCATCCGTCCGGGCGGCTTCGGTGAGAATCTGACCACCTACGCGGTCGATGTGACAGGCGCGGTCGTCGGCGAGCAGTGGGCCGTCGGCACGGCGGTGCTCCAGGTGACGGTGCCACGCACCCCGTGCACAACGTTCGCCGGTTTCTGGGGGGTGCCCGACCTGATCCGGCGCTTCACCGTCCGCGCCACGCCGGGGGCGTACCTGCGGGTGCTGCGCGAGGGTGAGGTGGGCGCCGGCGACCCGATCGAGGTGGTGGAGCGGCCCGCGCACGGGGTGACCATCGGCGAGGTGTTCCGGGCGATCACCCTGGAGCCGGAGTTGCTGCCCCGGCTGCTCGACGCGACGGACCTGCCGGAGAAGCTCCGGGACAACGTCCAGCGCCGCCTCGCCTCCCGGCGCTGACCACGGGCCGCACGGCCCCCACGCTCCGGTCCGGGCCGCGACGGCCCCACGCCCTGGTCCGGGCCGCGATGCCTCCGCGCCCCGATCCGGGCCGCGGCGGACGGCGGGCAGGCCACCGGTTTCGGTCCCGAAGACCCGGATGACGGGGCCGACCGCCTGCGGTTGCCCGTATCGTCCCCATCGGGGGTGTGCGGCGGGGGGCCGGGTGGTGCGCGATGTCGATGGCAACGGACGGCGGTGCCGCCGCGGCGGCACCAACCGACCCGAGCCTGCGGCGTCCGGCGTTCCTGGAGCTCTTCTTCGACCTCGTGTACGTCTTCGCCCTGACCACTCTGGCGACCATGCTGGCCGAGGACCTGACCTGGACCGGCATCGCCGAGACGCTGGTGCTCCTGCTCGCGTTCACGATGATCTGGGCGTTGACCGTGTGGACGGCCGACACCATCGACCTGACCCGCCCGTCCGGGCAGGTGCATCTCATCGGGGTGGCGGCGGCCAGCCTGCTGTTGGCCGCGGCCGCGGCCGACGCGTACGGCGATCACGCACTGCTCTTCGCGATCACCTACCTGGTCATTCCCCTCAGCACCACCGCCTACTACGTCGTTGTCGTCTCGGGCCGGACCGTGCCGCGTTCGACCGTCCGGATCCAGACCTGGAAGTCCATCGCCGGTGTCGGCTGGATCGCCGGGGCGCTCGTCGGCGGTTCGGCCCAGTTGCCGATCTGGGCGTTCGTGATCGTTGTCGAGTACGCCGCGGGCGCTCTCGGTTGGCCGCTGCCCCGCATCGGTCGCTCACAACCGCGGGACTGGCGGCTGGTCGACGCGCGGGTGGCCGAGCGCTACCGGCAGTTCGTCATCATCGCGCTCGGTGTGTCGATCTTCGTGACCGGAACGACCTTCAGCATGGGCGAGTACACGTTGGAGCGCGCCTGGGCGCTGCTCGTGGTGTTCGGCACCGTGGTGTTGATGTGGCGGATCTACATCTACCGTGCCGGTGAGCTGCTGACCGACGCGATCGCCCGGTCGACCAACCCGGCGCTGCTCACCCAGTCCGCCGCGGTCACCCATCTGATCATGGTGGCGGGAATCTCCGGTGCGGCGGTCACCAGTCACCTCGTGGTGGGCCGCCCGCTGGGCGAGACTCCACAGTCGTGGGCCGCGGTCATCCTCGGCGGCCCCGCGTTGTTCCTGCTCGGCCGGGGCGTACTCGACTTCACCGTGTTCGGGCGGATCTCGCGGTCCCGACTGGCCGGTGTGGTGCTGCTGGCGGGTCTGGCGCCGGCCACGCCCCTGCTGCCGCCGGTCGTGGTCGCGCTGCTCGCCACGACCGTGCTGGCCCTGATCGCCGTGGCGAACCTGGTCAGCACCCGGCGACACGCCCGTACGCCGGCACCGCCGATGCTGCGCTGAGACCCCTCATCGTGCCGGCGCGGTGGCCTCGACCGGTTCGCGACGTGCCGCCAGCCCCTCCCCGACCAGGGTGAGCAGCAGGACCAGGTTCGCCACCACCAGGACGGTCAGCGGCGGCAGCGGGATCATGGCGGGCGCCGCCAGGGCGCCCAGCAGCACGATCGCCAGCACGGCGATCGCCAGCACCCGGGACCAGAGGATCCGGGCGGTCACCACGGCATCGAACAGCACGCTGCCGAGCAGGAACAGGACCGGTCCGCCGAGGATGGCCACCATCAGCTCCACCGACGTGCGACCGAACGGCCGGGTGATGACCAGCGAGGTGCCTGTCGAGACGACCACCACCCCGGCGACCATCACCAGATGGGTGTACGAGGTGGAGGTGCCGGAGCGGACCCGCTCCACCGTCGCGACGCCCGGTGGGGCCAGGATCCGCCGGATCCGCTGGAAGTAGAGCTGGAACAGCAGGACCGCGCTGACGAACGCGACCGCGCAGGTGGTCACCTCACCGGCGGTGAACCCGCTGCCGGCCAGCCCCCTTCCGGTGCTCAGGATCAACTCGCCGAGCGCGACGATGAAGATCGCCCGGTGCCGCTCGGAGAGGTGCAACCCGGTGAAGATCTGGCTGGCCAGCTCGGTACGCCCCAGCCTCGGCGTCGGCCAGCCGATCCGCGCCGAACCGAGGTCGACCGCCACGGCGAGCGACCAGAGCACCAGGCGGGCCGTCTCGTCCACGAACACCCCGGCCACCCAGGGCGTCACCGTGACGCCGAACCAGAAGAAGACCCGGATGCTCCGCGCCTGGATGGGCCGGTTCACCCGGGTGCCGGGGATCAGGACTGCGTCACGGACCAGGTGGATGCCGAAGTACGCGGCGACGAACAGCCACCCGTACCGGCCGAAGGCGTGCGGTGTCGCGATCGCCATCAGCAGGGTGCCGAGCATGACCAGCAGGACTGTCGCCTGGATGATCGGCAGCCGGGGGTCGAACAGGTCGGTGAGCCACGCCGTGAGCACCCAGACCCACCAGGCGGCGAGCAGGAGGACCGCGGTCTGCGCCGCGCCCCGAACGGTGAGGTTCTCGGCCAGGCTGGTGGCGAGCCGGGACAGCATGAAGATGTAGACCAGGTCGAAGAAGAGTTCCAGGAAGGTCGGATATTCCGGTTCGCCGCGGCGGCGGAGGATCCGGGGGAGCGGAGCGGACGTCACTGCGGCTGCCCTCCTGTGCCACCCCGCACCCCGGGCGAGAGCCGCCCCCGACCCTGCGTACCCGTCAGGCTACCGAGAGTGCGGCGCCGGGTTGCCCGGAAGTGGATACGCGGCGGCCCCCCGCCAGCGTTGGCGGGGGGCCGGTGGTCGCGCGGGTGTTCAGCGGAGCCAGGGGATGTTTCGGTCGAGCAGGCCGCGCTCCTTGAGCTCCCTGCGCAGCGGGATCTCGTCGTCGACGTACCCGTCCCAGTTGATGCCCCAGTAGTTGGCGGTGTGGGTGCCCTCGCCGATCAGCTGGCGCTGCACCGGGGTGCGGTTGCGGTACCACTCGCCGTTCACGTCGGGGTGCAGCTCGTCCAGCGGACGGATCCACCGGTAGGTGTAGCCGACGAAGAGCATCTTGCGGGTGATCGTCGACAGGTTCGTCGAGCGCGAGTGCCACTGCCGCCGGTCGAAGATGAAGGCGTCGCCCGGGTTGGCGGTGATCTCCACCGTGCCCTCCGGGTCCGGGTTCTGCACGGTGAGGTCCGCCGGCCGGGGCAGCGAGTTCTTCAGGTGGCTGCCCGGGATGACCTTGGTGGCGCCGCGGCCGGTCTCGGAGAGGTCGGACAGCACGTACGCGACCTTCAGCGAGAACATCGGGCGGGGCAGGTTCGGGTCCATCGTCTCCGGGTCGGAGTTCTGCCGGTACCCGTCCTGGTGCCAACCCCAGTACGGCTTCTCCGGCTCGGCGGCCGGCGGGGTGACGTCCAGGTGGTTGTGGTGGGTGTAGATGTTCCAGCCGGCCAGCCCCCACATGTACGGGAAGGCGATCGGGTGGGTGAGCAGCTCACCGAAGAGCTCGTCGCGCTCCAGGAAGCCCAGCAGGTGCAGGGTGCCGTCCTTCTTGGTGGTGCCCTTGGCCTGCTCCTCCGCGTAGACGCGGTCGACCGCCGCCTCCAGCGCCGCCCGGTGGTCCTCCGTCAGGACGTTTCGCAGCAGGAGGAAGCCCTGCTCGTGGAACTCCTTGCGGTCAGTGTCGCTGATCGGTTCGTAGCCGGTCCGGTCGCCGTAATCGAACACCGCGTCGTACCCCTCCCCATGAGGTGAAACCTTTTCTGGCACAGGCCGCCGATCGTAACGCGCTGGCCAATGCATCGGGGAGGGCGTGTTGCGCGAGTGGCCCGGGAGGGAACCCCGCGCAGCGGGAAGGCTGCGTACGGTGAGATCTTCGTGATCAATAGGGGGTCTTGCGGGTTTTTGTCCGATTGTGCGGTCACTGCCGGTTAAGAGATCCGGCCCGATCACCCCTCGTCGAACACCTCGGCCACGACCTGTCCGCCGGAGTTCTGCTGGCCGGTCACCCGACCCCAGGTGCCGTCCCGGGCGGTCCACTCCAACTCGCCGAAGCGGACGCGCTTCACCCCGTGGTCCTGTGCGTGCGAGACCAGCCAGTGCGCGTACCGCCAGCCGTCGCGCGGATCACCCGCGGTCACCGTCAGCCCGGTCGGGTCGTTCGGGTCGACACCCTTGAGGCCCCAGTCCAGCACGAGGTTGCGGGTGAGCTGCGCGGCCGCCGCCGCCCCGTGCATCACCGGGGTACGCCCCACCGTGCAGGCGACCGCGCCGGTGGCGTCGCCCATCAGTGCCCGGCTGAGCACCTCGGAGTCGTCGGCCCATTTCTGGTAGGCCTCGGGGAAGGCCGAGCGCTGCACCCGCTGGGCGGCGTCGGTGACGCGCATCTTCTCCCAGCCGCGCACCTTCTTGAGTGCCGCGTAGAACCGGTTGGCCGCGTAACGCGGGTCGCGGATCTGCGCCGAGGTGCCCCAGCCCTGACTCGGCCGCTGTTGGAACAGGCCGACCGAGTCGCGGTCGCCGTCGGCGAGGTTGCGCAGCCCGGACTCCTGGTACGCGGTGGCCAGCGCGACCACCACGGCCCGCTCGGGCATGCCGCGCTTTGCGCCGATCGCCGCGATGGTGGCCGCGTTGGCCATCTGGTCGGCGTCCAGGGCCACCCGGCCGTCGGCCTGCACGGTGCACTTGCGTGCCGCCAACGGCAGCCGCAGACCGCCCCCGACCTGCCGGACGACGAGCCAGATCGCGATCACGGCGACGAGGATGAGGACCACTCCACCCGCAACGGCTGCCCGAGTTCGCACCCACACCCCTTAGATCGACAAGTCTGCCAAGCGTACGTCCCCGTCGCGCCCAACGGGCCGTCCAGGCCGGCTCGGCGGCTCCGTCCCGGTTCGGGGTCGGCTCCGCCGGCGCGTTCCGATCGAGGCATTCCCGCTCCGGCCCCGCTCTCACCTGCCCGTATGGCTCTCGCGCACACCCTGACTCAACGACAATCCGAGAGGTCTGGTGCCGGTTGTCGTTGCCCAGGTGATCGGCGTCCGCCGGCCTGTCGTGCGTGTCACCGCCTCGGCCGGGCGGGGAAGTGGTTGACCGGTCAAGGAGTTACTACGGTTGACATGTCAATCGCTGACCCGCCCGGTACGCGAAAGCCGACCGAGTTGGGTCACGGAGCAAGGAGGAGTTCCATGGGAACGCTCGACGGCAAGGTTGTGCTCATCACCGGCACCGGCGGCGGTCTGGGACGCGTCGCCGCGCAGATCTTCGCCCGCGAAGGCGCGAAGGTCGTCGGGGCCGACATCCAGGTCGCCGGCAACGACGAGACCGTCGAACTCGTCCGCGCCGCCGGCGGTGAGATGACCGGCATCGCGCCTGTCGACCTCACCGATCCGGACCAGGTGCGCACGTTCGTCGAGGACGCCGCCGCGGCCTACGGCGGTCTCGACGTGGTCTACAACAACGCGGCCGCGCTCCGCTTCGGCCCGATGCCGGACTTCTCCGTCGAGGACTGGCGGTACACCATCACCGGTGAACTGGACATTCCGTACTTCGTGTCGAAGTTCGCCTGGCCGCACCTGGTCCAGCGCGGCGGTGGCGTCATCATCAACGCCGCCTCCATGGCCGGCCTGATCGCCGGTCACGTGCCCCCGATGGTGGGTCACACCGCCGCCAACGCCGGCGTCATTGGCCTGACGCGTCAGCTCGCGCTCGAAGGCGCGCCGCACGGGATCCGCGCGGTGGCGGTCAGCCCGGGGCCGATCATCAGCCCCGCAAGCGAGCGCGACCTGGGTGACAACCAGGCGGCTCGGGACGCGATCACCGGCAAGACGCTGCTCAAGCGGTTCGCCCAACCCGAGGAGGTCGCCGAACTGGTGGTGTTCCTCGCCTCCGACCGGGCGTCGTACATCACCGGGGCGAACTACCCGGTCGACGGCGGCGCGACCGCCTGGTGACCCGACCGGATGGCCCGGGGCCGCCACCGCACGCAGGCGGCGTCCCCGGCACCCCCGGTCCTACCCGGCATGATGGCCGGCACCCCCGTCCACAGCGGCCACCCATCGAGCTAGTCTTTTTTCTCGGAAGGCCGTGACCCCCTCGCGTCCCTCGTCGGACAGGAAGTACCCGGTCGACAGGGCGGACAGCCGGGCCAGGTCGGCACGCAGTTCGGCGGTGCCCGGCCGGCGCAGCAGCTCCTTCGCGCCGGCCAACGCACCGGGCGCGCCGCGCACCAGCGAGTCGCAGTAGCGCCGCACCGCGTCGTCCAGCCCGTCCGCCGGGACCGAGGCCGTGACCAGGCCGATCTCGGCGGCCCGTCGGCCGTCGAAGGTGTCGCCGGTCAGGTACAGCTCGGCGGCGGCGCGCGGGTGCAGCCGGGGCAGCACGGTCGCCGAGATCACCGCCGGGATCACCCCGATCCGTACCTCGGTGAACGCGAACGTCGCCTCGTCGGCGCAGACCGCCAGGTCGGCGGCGGCGATCAGGCCCAGCCCGCCGGCCCGCGCCGGCCCGCCCACCCTGGCCAGCACCGGCTTCGGGCACGCCCAGAGCGCCGCGAGCACGTCACCCAGCATGCCGGCCGGCACGGTCCCGCTGGTGTACGCCGCGGCCGTCTCCTTCAGATCCGCCCCCGAGCAGAAGACCGGGCCGGTGTGGTCGAGCACGATCACCCGAACCGCCTCGTCGGCGACCGCGTCCGCCAGCCCGGCCAGCAGCTGGTTCATCAGGCCGGTGGAGAGCGCGTTGCGGTTGTGCGGGCTGTCCAGGGTGAGGGTGGTCACCCCACGGGCCGTGGCGACCCGCACGAGGACGTCGGGAGAGGTCATGCCGGGCACACTAGTGGCCATGCCCGGCCTCCTTCCAGATGGTGAGACCGTCCCCGTCGACGGATCGCTGCCCGCCACCGCCACCGCTGCGGTCGGCGCGCGCGGCTTCGGCGTGTACGTGCACGTGCCGTTCTGTGCCAGCCGCTGCGGCTACTGCGACTTCAACACCTACACGGCGGCCGAGCTGGGCGGCGGTGCCAGCCGCGAGGGGTACGCCGACACCGTGCTGGCCGAGCTGACGCTCGCCGCCCGGGTGCTCGGTGACACCCCGCCGCCCCGGGTCGACACCGTCTTCGTCGGCGGTGGCACACCCACCCTGCTCCCCGCCGACGACCTGGCCCGCATCCTCGACGGCATCGACCGCACCTGGGGGCTGGCCGCCGACGCCGAGGTGACCACCGAGGCCAACCCCGAGTCGGTCACCCCGGAGTCGTTGAAGCTGCTGCGGGCCGCCGGCTACACCCGGATCTCGCTGGGCATGCAGTCCGCCTCCCCGGGGGTGCTGGCGATCCTGGACCGCAAACACAGCGCCGGCCGGGCCACCGCCGCCGCCCTGGAGGCGCGCGACGCCGGATTCGAGCACGTCAACCTGGACCTGATCTACGGCACCCCGGGGGAGCGGCCCGAGGACTTCGCCGCCTCGCTGGAGCAGGTCGTGGCCGCCGGGGTGGACCACGTCAGCGCGTACGCCCTGATCGTCGAGGACGGCACCCGACTCGCCGCCCGGATGCGGCGCGGCGAGCTGGCGTACCCCAGTGACGACGTGGCCGCGGACCGCTACCTGGCCGCGGAGGCCGCCCTCGACGCGGCCGGGCTGTCCTGGTACGAGGTCTCCAACTGGGCCCGCAGCGACGACGCCCGGTGCCGGCACAACCTGCTGTACTGGACCGGCGCGGACTGGTGGGGCCTGGGGCCGGGGGCGCACAGCCACGTCGGCGGGGTGCGCTGGTGGAACGTCAAACACCCCTCGGCGTACGCCAGGCGGTTGGCCGCGGGCGAGTCTCCCGGCCTGGCCCGGGAGGTGCTCACGGCCGACGAGACGCACATGGAGGACGTGATGCTGCGGCTGCGGCTCGCCAGCGGCCTGCCGCTGGCGGTGCTCGACGCGGCCGGCCGGGCCGGCGCCGAGCGGGCCCTGGCCGAGGGCCTGCTGGCCGCCGACGAGTACGCGGCCGGCCGGGCGGTGCTCACCCTGCGTGGGCGGTTGCTCGCCGACGCGGTCGTGCGTGACCTGCTGCCCTGAAGCGGGCCCGCCGCCCCGGGCCGAGCAGCGGTGCACCGGGGTGCGGCGGCAGTGCACCGGACCGGCCGGGGGAGCGGCCGGCCCGGGTCACTTGATGATGTTGGCCGAGAGCGGGTAGCGGTAGAGCTGACCCTCGTTGGCCTTGACGCCGGCGATGATGCCGAACACGGCACCGAGGATGATGGCCGCCCCGACGCCGAGGAAGCCGATCACGATGCAGGACAGCACCCAGCCGACCAGGCCGACGATCGACCAGATGAGCTGGAAGTTGAGCGCCGCCACGGCGTGCGCCCGGGCCGTCGGAGACTGGTTGCCGCGGGCCAGCAGCGCCACCAGCGGGCCGATCCAGCCGAGCACACCCCCGCTGATGATCATGCCGGCCGCGCCGCCGAAGTGCGCGACGAGCGCCCAGGTCTTGTCCTCGTTGTTGGCGTAGCCGCCGCTGGGGCCGCCGCCGGTCGGATATCCGCCAGCGGGGTAGCCGCCGGGCGGATAGCCTCCGGGCGGCGGATAGCCACCCGCCGGAGGGTAGCCACCTGACGGCGGTTGGTCACCGGTGGGTGGCGGATAGCCACCGGCCGGGGGATAGTCGCCCGGGCCAGACGCCCCGGACAGTGGTGCGGTGGGTGGCTCGGCCGAGGGGTACGAACTCGGCTCCGGCGGATAGTTGCCGGGGTCACCCGCGCCGGGAGGGCGAGGAGGTTCAGTCATGGGTGTCACGGTAGGTGCCCGTGGCAACGCAGCACCAGAGGGGCCACCGTTGATCATCGCGCCGGTGGGTACGCCGAAGTAGACTGGCACTCGTTACAGTCGAGTGCCAGGGCGGCTCGACCGGCCCCACGGCGCCGGCGGCCGACGTGCGACAGGAGGTGCGGAGGATGGGTCTCGACGACCGGAAACTCGCCGTGCTCCGCGCGATCGTCGAGGACTACGTCTCCACCCAGGAGCCGGTCGGCAGCAAGGCGCTTGTCGAGCGGCACCAGCTCGGGGTGTCCCCGGCCACGGTCCGCAACGACATGGCCGTGCTGGAGGAGGAGGGCTACATCCGGCAGCCGCACACGAGTGCCGGCCGGGTGCCCACCGACCGCGGCTACCGGCTCTTCGTCGACCGGTTGTCCCGGGTCAAGCCACTCAGCCCGGCCGAGCGGCGGGCCATCGAGCGTTTCCTGGTCGGCGCGGTCGACCTCGACGACGTGGTGCACCGCACGGTGCGACTGCTCGCCCAGCTGACCCGGCAGGTGGCCGTCGTGCAGTACCCGAGCCTGGCCCGCTCCTCGGTTCGGCACCTGGAGTTGGTGCCGATCTCCACCACCCGGCTGATGCTCGTCATGATCGCGGACACCGGGCGGGTCGAGCAGCGGCTGGTGGAGCTGCCCGGGCCGGTGCCGGCCGACGACGTCATGGACCTGCGCCGGCTGGTCAACGAAAAGCTCGCCGGCGCGCGGCTGTCCGACACGCCACCGTTGGTGCAGGCGCTTGTCGAGGAGGCGCCGGCCGGGCTGCGTCCGACCATGACCACACTCGCCACCGTCCTGCTGGAGACGCTCGTCGAGCGGCACGAGGAACGCATCGCGCTGGCCGGCACCGCCAACCTCACCCGGGGCGGTCTGCTCGACTTCCAGGGTTCCCTGCGCCCGATCCTCGAGGCGTTGGAGGAGGAGGTCGTGCTGCTCAAGCTCATCGGCGAGACCGAGCCGAGCACGACCCGTGTGCTGATCGGCGACGAGAACGAGTTCGACAACCTGCGGGCCGCCTCCGTGGTCAGCACCGGCTACGGCCCGGGCACCACCATCCTGGGTGGCCTGGGGGTGCTGGGGCCGACGCGGATGGACTACCCCGGCAACATCGCCACGGTCCGCGCCGTGGCACGCTACGTGGGCGAGTTGCTGGCCCAGAACTGATTGGTCAGGGCCGATGCGGCCGGCTGCGGCCGCCGACCGGCACAACGCGAGACGAACATGAGGACACGGAACGCAGTGGCCAGGGACTACTACGGCATTCTCGGTGTGAGCCGGGAAGCCTCCGATGACGAGATCAAGCGCGCCTACCGCAAGCTGGCGCGCCAGTTCCACCCGGACGTCAATCCGGACCCGGAGGCTCAGGAGAAGTTCAAGGACATCAACGCCGCGTACGAGGTCCTCTCGGACGACCGGAAGCGGCAGATCGTCGACCTGGGTGGCGACCCGCTCGCCCCGGGTGGTGGTGGTGCCGGCGGTCCGGGCGGTCCGGGTGGTGCCGGCGGCCCGTTCGTCGGTTTCCAGGACATCATGGACGCGTTCTTCGGTGGCGCGGCCGGTGGTGCCCGGGGCCCGCGACCACGGACCCGCCCGGGTGCCGACGCGATCCTGCGACTCGAACTGGACCTGCACGAGACGGCGTTCGGCGTCGAGGCGCCGATCACCGTCGACACCGCGGTGCTCTGCACCACCTGCTCCGGTGCCGGCACGGCCGCCGGCACGCACCTGGCGACCTGCGAGGCGTGCGGTGGCCGCGGTGAGGTGCAGTCGGTGCAGCGCACCTTCCTCGGCCAGGTGGTCTCGGCCCGGCCGTGCACCGTCTGCCAGGGTTACGGCACCACCATCCCGCACCCCTGCCCCACCTGCGCCGGTGACGGCCGGGTGCGCACCCGCCGTTCGCTGACCGTCAAGATCCCGGCCGGCGTCGAGGACGGCATGCGGATCCGGCTGGCCCAGCAGGGCGAGGTCGGTCCGGGTGGCGGCACCGCCGGTGACCTCTACGTGGAGATCCACGAGCGGCCACACGACGTGTACTCCCGCAAGGGCGACGACCTGCACTGCCGCGTCACGGTCCCGATGACGGCGGCGGCGCTCGGCACCCGGCTGACCATCAAGACCCTGGACAGCGAGGAGACGGTCGACGTCAAGGCCGGCACCCAGCCGGCCAGCACGCTGCGACTGCGCGCCCGGGGCGTGCCGCACCTGCGCGGCACCGGCCGAGGTGACCTCTACGTGCACCTGGACGTGCGCACGCCGACCAAGCTCGACCCCGACCAGGAGAAGATGCTGCGCGACTTCGCCAAGACCCGTGGCGAGGAGGTCGCCGAGTTATCCAAGCAGGGCGGCTTCTTCTCCCGGATGCGCGACGCGTTCAACGGGCACGCCTGAGGTGTCCGCGCCGCTGTTCCTGGTCGAGACGCTGCCCATCGGCGACGCGCTGACCCTGGACGGCCCGGAGGGGCACCACGCCGCCACCGTGCAACGGCTGCGCGTCGGCGAGGAGTTGCTGCTCGCCGACGGCCGGGGTGGCACGGCCGCCGCCGTGGTCACCGCCGTCGGCCGGGGCAGCCTGGAGGTCACCATCACCTCTCGGGGGTACGCGGACGCGCCGGTACCCCGGATCGTCACCGTGCAGGGCATCGCCAAGGGCGACCGGGGCGAGCTGGCCGTGCAGGCGATGACCGAGGTCGGGGTGGACGAGATCGTGCCCTGGGCGGCGTCGCGCTCGGTGACCCAGTGGCGCGGCGACCGGGGCGTACGCGCCCGGGAGAAGTGGGTGGCCACCGCTCGGGAGGCCGCCAAGCAGGCCCGCCGCCCGTGGCTGCCGGTGGTGGCCGGCGCGCCGGACGAGTCCACCGCCACCGTCGCCCGCCGCATCGCCGGCGCCGCCGCCGGGTTCGTGCTGCACGAGGAGGCCGAGGAGCGGCTGACCACCGCCGAACTGCCCGCCGCCGGTGAGATCGTCCTGGTGGTCGGCCCGGAGGGCGGCATCGCCCCGGCGGAGCTGACCGCGTTCCGCGACGCCGGCGGCCAACCGGTGCGGCTCGGGCCGTCAGTGCTGCGCACCTCGACGGCCGGGGTGGCGGCGCTCAGCGTCCTGGCGACCCGCCTCGGCCGCTGGTGATTGACCGGCGGCTCGCTCAGGGGCGGGGAAAGACCGGCACGACCTCCTCCTCCGGCGTCAGGTCCAGCCCGGCCGGGCCGATGATCTGCGGATCCGGTGTGCCGACCACCTCCGGATCCTTGCCGGCGTAGTCGAAGCGGTGCAGCACGTGCCGCATCGCCTCGATGCGGGCCCGCTTCTTGTCGTTGCTCTTCACGACGGTCCACGGCGCGTCGGCCGTGTCGGTCCAGAAGAACTTCGCCTCCTTCGCCTCCGTGTACTCGTCCCAGCGGTCCAGTGAGGCGATGTCCATCGGGGACAGCTTCCACTGGCGAACCGGGTCCACCTGGCGGATCGCGAAGCGGGTGCGCTGCTCGTTCTGCGACACCGAGAACCAGAACTTGACCAGCCGGATGCCGGAGCGCACCAGCATCCGTTCCAGCTCCGGGGCCTGCCGCAGGAACTCCAGGTACTCCTTGCGGGAGCAGAAGCCCATCACCCGCTCGACGCCGGCCCGGTTGTACCACGACCGGTCGAACAGCACGATCTCACCGGCCGCCGGCAGGTGGGCCAGCCACCGCTGGAAGTACCACTGGCCGGCTTCCCGCTCGTCCGGCTTGGCCAGCGCCACCACCGACGCGCCACGCGGGTTGAGGTGCTCCATGAAGCGTTTGATGGTGCCGCCCTTGCCGGCCGCGTCCCGACCCTCGAAGAGGATCACCAGCCGCTCGCCCGACTCCTTGATCCAGTCCTGGAGTTTCAGCAACTCGATCTGGAGTAGCCGCTTGTCCCGGTCGTACTCGTCGCGGTCCATCCGTTCGTCGTACGGGTAGTCCTCCCGCCAGGTCTCCACGGGGGTGCCGTCCGGCCGGAGCAGGACGGGATCGTCGTCGTGGCCATCGGCCACCCGGTAGTCGGCGGTCAGGTCCAGCAGTGCGGAGTCGGCCATGTCGGTGAGACTTACCCTCCTCGTGCCGCAACCCACCCCCCCTGGCCGGGTGATGTGGGCGGCTGTTCCGCCGTCAGCTGCGCAGGTAGGAGGCGCCGTTGAGGTCGACGATGGTGCCGGAGGCCCACTCGGCCTGCGGCGAGGCCAGCCAGTGCACGGCGGCGGCGATCTCCTCCGGCTGGGCCACCCGGTCGAACGGGCTCTGCGCCCGGATGGCCGCGCCGCTCTCGCCGCGCAGGTGCTCGGTGGTCATGTCGGTCGCCACGAAACCCGGCGCGACCGTGGCGACCGTGATGCCGTACGGCGCGAGCGCCACCGCCAGGGACTGGCCCAGCGCGTTCAGTCCCGCCTTGCTGGCGCCGTACGCCGGCTGGTCCGGCTCGCCGCGGAACGCGCCCCGGGACGAGACGTTGACGATCCGACCGCCACGCTCGCGCATGTGCTGGGCGGCGCACCAGGTGACGTTGCCGGCGCCGGTCAGGTTGGTCTCCAGCACCTGCCGCCAGCGCTGCTGCCACTGCTCGTAGGAGGCGCCGAAGATCGGGTGCGGGTCGTCCCGGTCGCCGTACGTGCCGGCGTTGTTGACCAGCACGTCCAGCCCGCCGAGCAGCTCGGCGGCCCGGTCGACCATGGCCCGGACCGCGTCCGGGTCGGTGAGATCGGCGCGGACCACCACGTGCCCGGCACCGGGCAGCAGCGCGCGCAGTTCCTCGGCCGCGTCGGCGGAGTCGCGGTGGTGGATCGCCACCCGGTCGCCGCCGGCCGCGAAGGCTGTCGCCACCGCGCGGCCGATCCCGCGCGAGGCCCCGGTCACGAGTACCGCTCGATCCGTCATGGCGGCCATCCTGCCCGGCCGCCGCTTGTCTCTCTACACTGCCCCGATGGGATCCGACTGCCTGTTCTGCCGCATCGTCGCCGGGGAGATCCCGGCCACCGTGGTCCGCGAGACCGAGACCACGCTCGCCTTCCGTGACATCGACCCGAAGGCGCCGGTGCACGTCCTGGTCATTCCGAAGGAGCACTACGCCGACGTCGCCACCCTCGCCCAGGGTGACCCGGCGCTGGCCGCGGACGTGCTGGCGACGTCCGCCGCGGTGGCCGAAGACGAGGGCCTGCTCGGCGACGGTTTCCGGCTGATGTTCAACACCGGCGCGTACGGCGGGCAGGAGGTGTTCCACGTGCACGCGCACCTGCTCGGTGGCGCACCGCTCGGCCCGATGCTCGCCCGGAACCTGGCGTGACGGCCGTCCCCGACGTGCACGAGCGACTGGGTCGGCTGGTCCGCAGGGTGCAGGCCGACGCCCGGGTGCCGGCGGTGTCGGCGGCGCTGCACCGGGCCGACCGGCCGCTGTGGAGCTGCACCGTCGGCGCGACCGGCACCGACACCCCGTTGGGGTCGGGCACCCAGTTCCGCATCGGCTCGGTCACCAAGACCTTCACCGCGGTGCTGGTCCTCCAGTGCCGCGACGACGGGCTGCTGGACCTGGACGACCCGGTGGGCCGGCACCTGGACCTTCCGGCACACGGCGAGCTGACCGTCCGCCGGTTGTTGTCGCACACCGCCGGCCTGCAACGCGAGCCGTTCGGTGACGTCTGGGACAGCCTGCGCGCGCCGGACGCCGACCACCTGGTGGCCGAGCTGGACCGGGCCGAGCGGGTGCTACCAACGGCCCGGCGGTTCCACTACTCCAACCTCGGGCTGGCCGTGCTCGGTCAACTTGTCGCCCGGCTGCGCGGCGCGAGCTGGGCGCGGTCGCTCACCGACCGGATCCTGACCCCGCTGGGGCTGACCGACACCACCGTGACCCCGCGGCCGACGGCGGCCACCGGGTTCCTGGTCGACGCGTACTCCGACGAGGCGCACCCGGAACCGCCCACCGACTTCGGCGCGGTCGGCCCGGCCGCCCAGCTCTGGAGCACCGCGACCGACATGGCCCGCTGGGCGGCGTTCCTCGCCGACCCGGCCGCACTGGACCCGGCCGGCGCCGTCCTCGCCGCCACCACGCTCGACGAGATGCGCTGGCCGCTGACCACCACCGACGAGACGCTCTGGGGCGCGGGCTTCGGGCTCGGCCTGATCCTTGTCCCGCAGGGGGAACGGGTGGTGCACGTGGGGCACGACGGGGCGATGCCCGGTTTCCTCGCCGGGGTGTACGGCCGGCGGGGCGGCGACGGCACGGCCGGCGCGATGGGTGCCGCGGTGCTCGGCTCGTCCGGCACGGCGGCCGAGCTGTTCGACCTGCCGCACCGGCTGCTCGCCGCGGCGGTCGAGCACGACCCGGCCGAGATTGAGCCCTGGCGGCCCGGCGCGCCAGCTCCGGCGGACCTGCGGGGAGCGCTCGGCCGCTGGTGGGGCGAGGGCTTCGAGTACGTCTTCTCCTGGCACGACGGCGCCCTGCGGGCGCGCGGGGCCGCCGATCCGGCCGGACGTCCGCCGGCGATCTTCACCCCGCTGCCGGACCAGCCGGACGTGTTCCGCACGGTCTCCGGCCGGGAGGTCGGTGAGCTGCTGCGGCTGACCCGCGACGAGGCCGGCGCGGTGGTCCGGATGCACTGGGCGACGTACCGGTTCACCCGTCACCAGGAGACCTTCGACAGGTACGACTTCCGGGCCGGGCGTTGATCGCGGCCAGCGGAAATGGGCGCGGTGCGGCCCGGGTTGAACGGATACGATGGGTGTAACGTCCGCACGCCGTGCCAGCAGGGCCGGCGCCGAGATCGAGAGCAGGTGCGCAGGGCCCTTCGGCCCAACCTATGACCGGCACCCCACCTCCCGGCCCGCCCCGGGTGCAGACCAAGATCACCGTGCCCGACTCGAAGATCATGGTCAATCTGCTCGGCGCAGGTGACGAGATCCTCCGGCTCGTCGAACGCTCGGTCAGCAGCGACGTGCACGTCCGCGGCAACGAGATCACCATCACCGGTGACCCCGCGGACAACGCCCTCGCCGAGCGGGTCTTCAGCGAGCTGCTCGAACTCATCGAGAAAGGCGAGACCCTGACCACTGACGCCGTCCGGCGTACCGTCGGCATGCTCGAGCAGGGCAGCGCCGAGCGGCCCGCCGAGGTTCTGACGCTCAACATCCTCTCCCGTCGCGGGCGCACCATCCGTCCCAAGACGCTCGGGCAGAAGCGGTACGTCGACGCGATCGACACCCACACCATCGTCTTCGGTATCGGCCCGGCCGGCACCGGCAAGACCTACCTGGCGATGGCGAAGGCCGTCCAGGCGTTGCAGGCCAAGCAGGTCAACCGGATCATCCTCACCCGGCCGGCGGTCGAGGCGGGCGAGCGACTGGGTTTCCTGCCCGGCACGCTCAACGAGAAGATCGACCCCTACCTGCGCCCGCTCTACGACGCGCTGCACGAGATGCTCGACCCGGAGACGATCCCCAAGCTGATGGCCCAGGGGACGATCGAGGTCGCCCCGCTGGCCTACATGCGGGGCCGGACGCTCTCCGACGCGTTCATCATCCTGGACGAGGCGCAGAACACGACGCCCGAGCAGATGAAGATGTTCCTCACCCGACTAGGCTTCAATTCCAAGATCGTCGTGACCGGTGACATCACCCAGGTGGACCTTCCCGGCGGGACGAGCAGCGGTCTGCGGGTCGTCCGGGAGATCCTGGAAAACGTCGAGGACGTGCACTTCTCCCAGTTGTCCAGCTCCGACGTGGTCCGCCACCGGCTGGTGGGGGAGATCGTCGACGCGTACGCCCGCTGGGACGCCGAGCGGGAGAACCAGCAGGCGCAGGGCGTCCACGCCGTGCCCGGGCGGCCCGCCCAGGGCGGCCGGGCCGGCCGCCGCCGCTAAAGCAGAGGAAAGCAGTTGTCCATCGAGATCGCCAACGAGTCCGGTGTCGAGGTCGACACCGATGCCGTGCTCGCCGTCGCCCGGCACGCTCTCGACGAGATGGGGGTCAACCCCCTCGCCGAGTTGTCCGTGCTGCTTGTCGACATCGACTACATGACCGAGCTGAACCACCGCTGGATGGGTGGCGACGGTCCGACCGACGTGCTCGCGTTCCCCATGGACGAGGGCAGCGTCGACCACGGCCCGGGGGAGTCCGCCCCCGCCGGCGGCGAGCCCGCCCTGCTCGGCGACATCGTGCTCTGCCCGGAGGTCGCGGCCAAGCAGGCGGCGACCGCTGGGCACGCCTCGGCCGACGAGCTGCACCTGCTCACCGTGCACGGGGTGCTGCACCTGCTCGGCTATGACCACGCCGAGCCGGAGGAGGAGCGGGAGATGTTCGCCCTCCAGGCCCGCCTGCTGTCGAGCTGGCGGTCGACCCGCACCCAGTGATGTCCACTCCTCCGTTACTGGCGGCCGGCGCCACCGCCGGCCTTCCCGACCTGCAGCTGATCGTCTTCGCGGCCGGCCTGGTGGTGTTGGCCGGCCTGATCGCGATGACCGAGGCGGCGCTCGCCGCGATCTCGCCGGCGCGCGCCGGCGAGCTGGCGCGCGACGGTGTGCGGGGCGCCCGCACCCTGCAGGCCGTGGCCGGCGACGTCGTCCGGCACCTCAACCTGCTTCTGCTGTTGCGGCTGCTCGCCGAGCTGACCGCCACCACCCTGGTGGCGCTTGTCGCGGTGGACAGCTTCGGCGCCGGCTGGCGGGCCGCGCTGGTCACCGCCGGCGCGATGACCGTGGTCAGCTTCGTGGTGGTCGGCGTCGCCCCGCGCACCATCGGCCGGCAGCACGCGTACGCCGTGGGTCGCGCGGTGGCGCCGCTGGTCCGCTGGCTGGGCCGGGCGCTCAACCCGCTCGCCTCGCTGCTGATCCTGATCGGCAACGCGGTCACGCCGGGCCGCGGCTTCCGGGAGGGGCCGTTCGCCAGCCAGGTCGAGTTGCGTGAGCTGGTCGACCTGGCCGAGCAGCGCGGCGTCGTCGAGCACGGCGAACGTCAGATGATCCACTCGGTCTTCGCGCTCGGTGACACCATCGCCCGTGAGGTGATGGTGCCGCGTACCGAGATGGTGTGGATCGAGGAGGGCAAGACGCTCGCGCAGGCGCTTGTGCTCTTCCTGCGTTCCGGGTTCTCCCGCATCCCGGTGATCGGCGAGAGCGTCGACGACGTGCTCGGTGTGCTCTACCTCAAGGATCTGATCCGGCGCTCCCGTGGTGGAGACCCGGCGGCCGAGCAGTTGCCGGTGGCCGAGCTGATGCGCCCGGCGACCTTCGTGCCGGAGTCCAAGCCGGTCGACGACCTGCTGTCGGAGATGCAGGCGGCCCGCAACCACCTGGTCATCGTGGTCGACGAGTACGGCGGCACCGGCGGTCTGGTCACCATCGAGGACATCCTGGAGGAGATCGTCGGTGAGATCACCGACGAGTACGATGTCGAACGCCCGCCCGTCGAACGTCTGACGGACTCCTCGGTACGGGTGACCGCCCGCCTGCCGGTGGAGAGTCTGGGCGAGATGTTCGACACCGATCTGCCCACCGACGAGGTGGAGACGGTCGGTGGCCTGCTGGCCCAGTCTCTGGGGCGGGTGCCGATCCCCGGCGCGGAGGTCGAGGTCGCCGGTCTCCGGCTGCTCGCCGAGGGCACCACCGGTCGGCGCAACCGGATCGACACCGTCCTGGTCAGCCGGGTGGAGTCGGGCCATGAGCAGGACACCGCGGGGCGTGGCGAGCAGGCCGGCTCCGGGAACGACACGACCAACTACCGAGACGACGAGAGGCAATCCGCCGATGCCTGACACACCCCCCGTGCCTGCCACTCGGCCCGCCCCCAGCGCGCCGACGCCCCTGAGTGCCGAGGACGCCAAGCTGGTCGTCCTGGCCCGGGGAGCCCGCGGCCGGGTCGCCGCCGTGGAGGGCGCCGCGGTCCGGGATCAGGACGGCCGGACGTACGCGGCGGCCAGCGTCGCATTGCCGTCGCTGACCCTCACCGCGTTGCAGTTGGCGGTCGCGTCGGCCGTGGCCGCCGGGGCGAGCCGGCTGGAGGCCGCGGTGGTGGTGACCGAGGCGTCGACACTTGACGGCGCCGGGCACGCGGCCGTGCGTGACCTCACGGTGGACGCGCCGATCCACGTGGCCGCGCCGGACGGCACGGTCCTCGGCACGGTGGCGCAGTGAGCTCCGTGCCGGACCCGCAGGCACAGCCGTACCGGGCCGGGTTCGGTTGCTTCGTCGGCCGGCCCAACGCCGGCAAGTCGACGCTGACCAACGCCATCGTCGGCACCAAGATCGCGATTACCTCGAACAAGCCGCAGACCACCAGGCACGTCATCCGGGCCGTGCTGCACCGTCCGGAGTCGCAGCTGGTCCTGGTCGACACGCCGGGCCTGCACCGCCCCCGTACGCTGCTCGGCGAACGTCTCAACGACCTGGTCCGGTCCACCTGGACGGAGGTCGACGTGATCGGCCTCTGCATCCCGGCCGACGAGCCGGTGGGGCGCGGCGACCGGTTCATCACCGGCGAGCTGGCCGAGCTGAAGGCCACCGTGTTGGCGGTGGTCACCAAGACCGACCTGGTCGACAAGCGCCGCCTGGCGGAGCAGTTGCTCGCGGTGAGCCAGATGGGAGAGTTCACCGAGATCGTGCCGGTGAGCGCCGTCTCCGGGCACCAGGTGGACACGCTCGTCGACGTGATGACCAAATACCTGCCGCCGTCGCCGCAGCTCTACCCGGACGACATGCTCACCGACGACCCCGAGCAGGTGCTGGTCGCGGAGCTGATCCGGGAGGCCGCCCTGGAGGGGGTCCGGGACGAGCTGCCGCACTCCATCGCCGTGGTGGTGGAGGAGATGATCCCCGAGGGTCAGGTCATGAAGATCTACGCCGACCTGTACGTGGAACGGCCCAGCCAGAAGGCGATCGTGCTCGGCCACAAGGCGAGCCGGCTCAAGGAGGTCGGCACCAACGCCCGCCGGCAGATCGAGGAGCTGCTCGGCAGCCGGGTCTATCTCGACCTGCACGTGCGGGTCGCGAAGGACTGGCAGCGCGACCCGAGGCAGCTGCGCAAGCTGGGCTTCTGAGCGTTCTCGCCGAGGCGGCCAACCGGGCCCGCCTCCGAGCGGCGCCGCCCGCCCGCCTTGCGGCCGAGCGGCGCGGCAGTGCCGTCTTGCGGCCGAGCGGCGCGCCACCGTGCCGCCTTGCGGCCGGGTCGGCCCGGTGGCGGGCGGCGCCGTCAGCGCTGGCTGATGGTCACGTTGCCGCTGCCGGCCGAGCCGTCGAGCACCAGTGACGCGGCCGGGTCGTCGGCGACGGTGACCCGCGCGTCGCCGGAGCCGGTGTTGGACCGGACCCGGTAGCTGCCCGCCGGCACCAGCAGCGTGACATCACCGCTGGAGGCATGGGCGCGGGCGGCGGCGGGCTTGTCCAGCTCGACGTTGACATTGCCGGACCCGGCCTCCGCGTCGACCGCGCCACCCAACCGGCGCGCGGTGATGTCCCCGGAGCCGGCGCGCAGCCGGACCGCCCCGCTGGCCTCGCTCACCTCGATGTCACCGGAACCCGTCTCGACCCCGACCGCGCCGGACGCGCCGACGATCCGTACGTCGCCGGAGCCCAGCCGCAGATCCACCGTGCCGACCCGGCTCAGCTCGACGTCGCCGGAGCCGGACTCGCCCTGGAGAGCCACACCCTCCGGCAGGGCCACCTCGTAGGAAATGCTGCACCGGTCCCCGCAGTCGGTGTCCAGCACCAACTCGCTGCCCTTGATCTCGTACCGGGCATGGGGTTCGCCACCCTGGTAGCGCACCACTCGCTTGATCCGCGCCTCGCCCGCCGTGCCGTTGCCCCGGACGATCACGTCGCCCGCACCCGGCAGGACCCGGATGGTGGTGATCTTCGCCGACTCGGTGTCGTCGTAGTCGAGCCGACGCATGGCCAGGTTGTCGCACCCGGCGAGCAGGATGAGGGTCGTTGCCAGGCCCAGAGCGACGGGTGCGGTGGCGCGCCGACGGACGGCGCCGGTGGTGGGGTGCATTGCCATGACCCGCACGCTACGGCCGGTGACGAGTCGGGCGCATCGGGGTTCGTCCGCGCATCCACCCCGAACCAACCCTGATTTCACACCCCGAGGGAGAATGGCCCGATGGCCGGGTATCGCCGACAGCTCTACCGCGACGACGCGGTGGTGCTGCGTGTGCAAAAGCTCGGCGAGTCCGACCGGATCATCACCCTGCTCACCCGTCGACACGGCCGGCTGCGCGCGGTGGCCCGGGGGATTCGCCGCACCACCAGCAAGTTCGGCGCCCGGCTGGAGCCGTTCGGCCACGTCGACCTCCAGCTCGCCGGCGACCCGAAGGGCAACCACGGCAGCTCGCTGCACAGCGTCAGCCAGGTCGAGGGCATCGACCTGTACGGCAAGCGGTTCCTCGGGGACTATCCCCGCTACACGGCGGCCAGTGCGATCGCCGAGACCGCCGAGCGGTTGACCCCGGTCGAGCGGGAGCCGTCGCTGCGGCTGTTCCAGCTCACCGTCGGCGCGCTGAAGGCGCTGTCCCGGGGCGAGCACGCCACCACCCTGGTGCTCGACGCGTACCTGCTGCGGGGGATGGCCCTCGCCGGCTGGGCGCCGGCGCTGATCGCCTGTGCGGTATGCGGCACCCCCGGGCGACACCGGGCGTTCTCCGTACCGGCGGGTGGCGCGGTCTGCCCGGACTGTCGACCACCCGGCGCGGCCCACCCCGCGCCGGCCACCATCGACCTGATGTCCGCACTGACCACCGGCGACTGGGTGCTGGCCGACGCCACCGACACCGGCGTACGCCGGGAGTGCAGCGGGCTGGTCGCGGCTCACCTGCAGTGGCACCTGGAGCGCGCGCTACGCTCGCTGCCGCTGGTCGACCGGGGTCCCTCGGCGGCCGGCACGACCTCGCCGCCGGACGGCACCGGGGTCGTGGTGCTCCGGCCACGTGGCGACGTTGAGGCCGGGGCGGACGGCACGAACAGGGAGTGACCGAGTGATCCGATCGAAGAAGGCGGGCCGGCGCGAGCCGACGCCGCCGACACCGCACCCGTCCGGCGCCCGGCCGCCGGCACTGCCCACCGAGGCGGTGCCGAAGCACGTGGCGGTGGTGATGGACGGCAACGGTCGCTGGGCCAAGGATCGTGGGTTGGCGCGCACCAAGGGTCACGAGGCGGGAGAGCACAGCCTCTTCGACACCATCGAGGGCGCGATCGAGATGGGCATCCCGTACCTGACGGCGTACGCGTTCTCCACCGAGAACTGGCGGCGCTCGCCCGACGAGGTCCGGTTCCTGATGGGGTTCAACCGGGACGTGATCCGTCGGCGCCGTGACCAGTTGGTCGACCTCGGCGTACGGGTGGTCTGGTCGGGTCGGTCCGGCCGGTTGTGGAAGAGCGTCATCTCCGAGTTGCAGACCGCCGAGGAGATGTCCCAGGACAACTCGACGTTGACCCTGCAGTTCTGCGTCAACTACGGCGGGCAGGCCGAGATCGGCGACGCGGCCGCCGCGATCGCCCGCGACGTGGCGGCCGGCCGACTGGACCCGGCCAAGGTCACCGAGAAGACCGTGGCGAAATACCTCTACCACCCGGAGATCCCGGAGGTGGACCTGTTCCTGCGTCCCTCCGGGGAGGAACGGATCTCCAACTTCATGCTCTGGCAGTCCGCGTACGCCGAACTGGTCTTCCTGGACACGCTCTGGCCCGACTTCGACCGCCGCCACCTCTGGTATGCGTGCGAGTTGTACGCGCAACGGGACCGACGCTTCGGCGGGGCACTGCCCAACCCGGTCGCCCCGGTGATCTGAGCCGACGCGCTTACTCTCCCGTCACTCTGGGTATCACCCATGTCAGAAGCCACTGACGGAGGTGAACCCACATGATCCAGAAGCGCATTGCCCAGTGGGCGGTGATGGCGGTTGCGGTGCCCCTGGCGGCTGCCGGTGCCCGCCGGCTCAGCCACACCCTGGAGGCCCGCCGTGGTCCCTCCGGAGTGACCCGGTTGCTGACCAAGGGCGCGGACCTGATGCGTCCCCAGAAGGCCAAGCGTCGCCGCTTCTTCTAACCAGCCCCCGCCCGTCCCCGGCGCCGCCCGCACCCACCCGGTGCGGGCGGCGCCGCGTGCTTCGGGCTGCCGCCCCCCCCCCCCCCCCCCCCCCCCCCCCCCCCCCCCCCCCCCCCCCCCCCCCGCGGG
>NZ_JBEZDJ010000031.1:0-93590 GCF_040648275.1 Micromonospora sp. NPDC049171 | reverse complement strand
ACGGCCCCAACGGCGTCCGGCGCTGTCGGGGTGGGTGCCCAGCACACCGACCCGCCACCCCCCACCCCCCGCCCCGCCCCGCCCCCCGCCCCCCCCGACCAACCTCGTCGATCATGGAGTTATTGCCCGGCGGCACGGCGTGTCGTGGCAATAACTTCATGATCGACGAGGCTGGCGCGCTGCCGGCGGTCGCGCTGCCGGGAACTAGGCTCGCGGTATGACGATCGACAGCGACGGCTTCGCCGCCCCGGCCGCCCTGGTCGAGCACGCCCGCCGGTTCCGGGCCGAGGGCGGCACCCCGGCGACGCCGCGGGTCGCGGCCACCGTGCTGCTGTTGCGTCCGACCGACGCCGACTTCGAGGTGTACGTCATCCGCCGGGTCGCCGCCATGACCTTCGGCGGGATGTACGCCTTCCCCGGCGGCGGGGTGGACCGTTCCGACTCCGCGGCACACCTGGACTGGGCGGGCCCGCCACCGACCGAGTGGGCGGGTCGGCTCGGGGTGACGCCGGACGCCGCCCAGGCGGTGGTCTGCGCCGCCGCCCGGGAGGTCTTCGAGGAGGCCGGCGTGCTGCTCGCCGGCCCGGACCCGGCGACCGTGGTGGGCGACGTCAGCGGGGACGACTGGGAGACGGCCCGGCAGCGGTTGGAGGGGCGTGAGTTGGGCTTCGCCGAGCTGCTCGCCGACCGCCAGCTCACGCTGCGATCGGATCTGTTGCTGCCGTGGAGCCGGTGGATCACCCCGGAGTTCGAGCCGCGCCGCTTCGACACGTACTTCTTCGTGGCCCTGCTGCCGGCGGGACAGCGGACCCGCGACGTCTCCGGCGAGGCCGACCACACGCTCTGGATCCGCCCGGCGGACGCGCTGGCCCGCGCCGAGGCGGGCGAGTTGACCATGTTGCCGCCGACGCTCGTCACGCTGGCGCAGGTGGCGGCGGCCGGCGACCTGGCCGGCGTGGCCCGCGCGGCGGCCGACCGGGACGCCGCCACCCCGGTCACCCCGCGCCTGGACCTGCCCCCGGACGGCGAACCCCGCTTCGTGCTCGGCTGACCCCGGCCGGCGGTCCGCCGTGTCCCTGAGGCACGGCGGACCGGCGGTCCCTCAGTAGTGCCCGACGTACCGGTAACCGGCGTTGAGGCTGCCCGGGGCGGCGTGCGCGGGTGCCAGCGCGTCGAATGGCGCCACCGTGAGGAAGCGGACGAACTGCTGGTCCGGTTCCTCGTTGGGTGCGAAGGTGAGGACGTCGATGTCGCTCGGCGCGACGTCGCGTTCGACCCAGTCCATCAGCGGCTGGAGGAACTCCGGGATGCCGACCTCCGACGGGTGCGGGCTCGGCTCGGGCCCGAACAGGCAGTGGTAGCCGGCGGGCACCATGTACAGCCGCGTGAACGCCTCGCTGCCGCCGCGCCGCTGCACGGCCGCGTAGTAGTCGAGGGTGGTGAACGGGGGGACGGACGGGTCCGCCCAACCGTGGTAGAGGATCAACTTGCCGCCCTGTGCGCGGAACTCCGACAGGTCCGCGTCCGTCGCGTTGTAGATGGCGTCGCCCAGCACGTTCAGCCGGTCGAACGTGGCCCGGGTGAACCGCACGTCGGTCAGCTGGAAATCGGCTGGCGGGTTCTGCGGGTACGCGAGGTATTTCAGGTAGTTGAGGGCGATCCTTCCGGCGTTGCCGTCCGACGGGGAGCCGGAGCGCACCACGAACTGGTCGATCCAGCCCAGCTCCGATCCGTACGGCATGCCCCCGGGGTAGAGGCCGTTCGGCCCTCGATAGAACGCCACCACGGCCGCCACCTGGGCCGCCGTGAGGCAGTCCGGCCGGTCCGTGCCCCGCGGGCAGCGCAGCGACGACGGCTGGAACCCGCACCGCCGCGGATCCTCGATGACCGCGCCGCACTCTCGGGCAACCGCCTCGTGCAGCGCGGGAATCTTCTCCGGGCCGAGGATCTGTCGGCCCGACGCGTCCGTGTTCCGCAGGGCCACCCAGGCGTTCAGCAGCGCCAGTGGCGCCAGGTTGTGCACCGGCGCGCCGGCCAGGATGCCGTCGAAGTCGGCCGGGAACCGCTGCGCCAGCATCAGCCCCTGCCGCCCGCCGGTCGAGCAGCCGTCGAAGTACCGGTATGTCGGCCCGTGCCCGTAGTACGCGACCATCACCGCGTCCGCGACCCTCCGCAGCCGGTGCTCGGACAGCAGCCCGAACTCCAGTCGGGCCCGAGGGTCGGCGCCCCAGGTCGCCGGCTCGCTGGTCTGCGGGTCGCCGGTGTGCCCGGTGTCGTCGGCGGCCAGCACCAGCCGACCGTCCCGGGCAGCCGCGCACTGGAACCCGAAGAGCGGCAGGGTCAGGTCGGGCACCGTGCCACACAGCCCGCTACAGCCCTGCTGTACGTACTGCCCCGTCCAGCCGGAGACGGGGAGCTTGACGGTGAACCGCGTCTGCGGCCGGATCACCCCCTGCACGACGCAGAACTCCTGGCCCTCGTCGTTCGTGTCGCGTTCCGCCGAGGACACCGACACCTGCGGGATGCGCGCCCCGGTCAACCCCGCGCACCGGTCGGTGGGCGGGTCGGTGGCGGCTCCGGGCGTGACGAGCAGTGGTACGGCGGCCAGCAGTGCCAGCACTGAACGAATCATGCTTCCCTCCTCTTTGGAGGGAGATTAGGCAGGTCGGAGGGTCTGTCGGATCGGTCTCGGGACGGGACTCCCGGTCATCCCCGAGGCGGAGCGGTGCCGGGCCGGACTAGGCCGCACTCGTAGGCGAGCACGGCGGCCTGCACCCGGTCGCGGAGGCCGAGCTTGAGCAGGATCGCCGACAGATGGGTCTTCACGGTGGCCCGGCTGAGGACCAGGCGCTCCGCGATCTCGTCGTTGGAGAGCGCCCGCGCCACAAGCGCGAGCACCTCGATCTCCCGGGCACTGAGCGCGTCGAGCGTCGGCGGGGGAGTGCCGCCGGGCAGTTCGCTGGCGAACCGGTCGAGCAGCCGCCGGGTGACGGTCGGCGCGAGCAGTGCCTCACCGCGCGCCACCACCCGTACCGCCGTGGCCAGTTCGTCGGGCCGGATGTCCTTGAGCAGGAAGCCGCTGGCGCCGGCCCGCAGCGCCGCGAACACCGGCTCGTCCAGGTCGAACGTGGTCAGCATGATGATCCTCGCCGGCTGGCCGGCCGCGACCAGCCGACGGGTCGCCTCGATGCCGTCCAGCCGGGGCATCCGCACGTCCATCAGGATCACGTCCGGCCGCAGGCGCCCGGCCAGCGCGACGGCCTCCAGACCGTCGCCCGCCTCGCCGACCACCTCAAGATCCGCGCGGCTCCCGATGATCATCGCGAAGCCGGCTCGGACGAGGGCCTGGTCGTCGGCGATCAACACCCGGATGGCCGTCGTCGTCATGCCGAGCTGAGCGGCAGGTCCGCCCGTACCCGAAAGCCGCCGCCCGGCATCGGCCCGGCGTCCAGCGTCCCGCCCAGCAGCCGGGCCCGTTCCTGCATCCCCACGATGCCGCGGTGGGCGGAACGGTCGACCCGGCCGACCGGACGGGCCGGCCCGTCGTCGCGGATCTCCAGCCGCACCGACCGGGGCGAGCACCGCACCGTCACCCGGGCCAGGGTGGCCTGGCTGTGCCGCAGGGTGTTGGTCAGCGACTCCTGCACGATCCGGTACGACGAGAGGTCCACCGCTGCCGGCAACGTCGACACGGCCGGTTTCCGATCCAGCTCGACGGTCAGCCCGGTGGCCCGCAGCGACGCCGCGAGGGTGTCCAGTTGCGCCAGACCGGGCTGCGGGGTGGCCGAGTCGGGTCCGGTGTCGGCGCTCATCGTCTGCAACAACACCCGCAGTTCGGACAGGGTGGACCGGGCCGCCAGGTCGATCGAGGTGAGCGCCGCGCGGGCCAGGTCGGGCCGGCGGTCGAAGACGTCCTGCGCGGCACCGGCCTGCACCACGATCACCGACACCGTGTGGACCAGCACGTCGTGCAGCTCACGGGCGATCCGTTCGCGCTCCTGGGCGACGATGCGGCGCTCGGAGTCCTGCCGGCGCAGCGCGCGGGTCCGGCCCAGCTCACCGAGGGCCCAGCCGAGCGCCGGGCCGGCGATCGCGAGCAGCACGTTGCGCCAGTCACCATGCGCCAGCTTCCACGGCGTACCGGCCAGCAGCAGGCCGAGCACCCACAGCGACCGCGACGGCGATCGCCTCCGCGCGTACCCGGCCAACACGGCGGCGACCTGACCGAGCCAACCGATGTCCGGACTGAGCGACTCGATGCCGACCCCGGCGAGGACGGCCGCCGCCATCGCGGCCTCCGGGTAGCGACGCAGCACCACGATGGTGCTGGCCTGCACCGCCGCCAGCACGAGGGCGGCGGCGTATCCGATGGGGCGTTGCGGGCCGTTCGGTGTGACCACGATCAGTGTCGCGAGCACGAGGAACAGGCCGACGGCGACTCGCGGTTCGGGCCGGCATCCGCGCAGGGGTCTGCCGGGTGTACGCACCCGCTGATCGTAGGCAGCGCACGATCGGCGGTCATCGGCCGCGGGAACGACGAAGCGGTCCGTCCGGAGACGGACCGCCCGCGTCGCGGAGGAGAGCGGAGGAGACCAGCGGCTCAGCCGAAGCGGCCGGTGATGTAGTCCTCGGTCTTCTTCACGCTCGGGTTGCTGAAGATCTTCTGGGTGTTGTCGTACTCGATCAGCCGACCCGGGTCGCCGGTCTTCTCGATCGAGAAGAAGGCGGTCCGGTCCGACACCCGCGCGGCCTGCTGCATGTTGTGGGTCACGATGATGATCGTGAACTTGTCCTTGAGCTGGAACATCAGGTCCTCGATCGCCAGCGTGGAGATCGGGTCCAAGGCCGAGCACGGCTCGTCCATCAGGACGACCTGCGGCTCGACCGCGATGGTCCGGGCGATGCAGAGCCGCTGCTGCTGACCGCCGGAGAGGCCTGCGCCGGGCTTGCCCAGCCGGTCCTTGACCTCGTCCCACAGGTTCGCCGAGCGCAGCGCCTTCTCGGCCGCGGCCTCCAGGATCGACTTCTTGCGGACCCCGTTGAGCTTCAGGCCCGCCACCACGTTCTCGAAGATGCTCATGGTGGGGAAGGGGTTCGGCCGCTGGAAGACCATGCCGATCGTGCGCCGGACCGCGGTGACGTCCACCTCGCGGTGGTAGATGTCCTGGTCGTCGATGGTCAGGCTGCCCTCGACCCGGGCACCCGGCAGCACCTCGTGCATCCGGTTGATCGACCGCAGGAACGTCGACTTGCCGCAACCGGACGGCCCGATCAGGGCGGTGACGGTCTTCGGCTCGACGGTCAGGTTGATGTTCTCGATCGCCTTGAACCCGCCGTAGTACGCGGTGACGTTCGAGGCGGAGACGCGCTTGGCCATGGTGGTACCTCCGGGGTTCATCGGCTGAGCCTGTTGCGACGGGCCAGCAACTTCGCCGCGATCGTCAGGATGAGCACGAGGGCGACCAGGGTGAGTGCCGCTGTCCACGCGCGGTCCGGGGCGTACTTCGACGCGTTGCCGGCCTGCTGGTAGACGTAGAGGGAGAGAGACGACTGGTTGTTCTCGAACGGGTTGAAGTTGATCGCGGCGCCACCGCCGGCGATCAGCAGCACCGGGGCGGTCTCGCCAGCCGCGCGGGCGATGGCGAGCATGACGCCGGTGACGATGCCCGGGAGTGCGGTGGGAAGCACCACCCGCAGGATGGTCTTCCACTTGGGCACACCCAGGGCGTACGCGCCCTCCCGCAGCGGTGCCGGAACGAGGCGCAGCATCTCCTCGGTGGAGCGGACGATGGTCGGCAGCATCAGCACCGCGAGGGCCAGCGCGGCGGCGAAGCCGGAGAAGCTCGGTCGGCCGTCGTTGAACCACGGCGAGACGATCAGCACCCAGAACGCCAGCACGAACAGGCCGCTGACGATCGACGGGATACCGGTCATCACGTCGACGAAGAAGCGGATCGCGAAGGCGAACTTGCCCCGGCCGTACTCGACGATGTAGATGGCGCAGAGCAGCCCGAGCGGCACGGTGATCAGGACGGCGATGCCGACCTGTTCCAGGGTGCCGATGATGGCGTGGTAGGCGCCGCCGTTCGGGTCCCGGGCGCCGATGTTGTTCATCGAGGTGAGGAAGAAGTCGGCATCCAACCGCTGGACACCCTTGCTGAGCAGCGTCCAGACCACCGAGACCAGCGGCACCACGGCCAGCACGAACGCCGAGTGGATCAGCGCGCTCCAGGTGCGGTTGCGGGCCGCTCGTCGCCCCTCGACGGCGTTGGACGCCGCGAAGAGACCGACCAGGTACAGCACCGCGCCCAGCACGATGACGAGGACGGGCCCGCCGATGCTCGCGCCGTAGACGATCGCGGCGGCGAGGACCAGCGCGGCCACGGCGATGGCCGGTGCGGCGTACGCGGGCAGCCGCCGGGCCCGCAACGTGTCCGGCTGGACCGGCGGCCGGGTGCGGTGTGAGGTGATCGTGGCGCTCATGCGGCGGACTCCGTGAACTCCCGGCGGCGGTAGATGATCGCCCGCGCGATGATGTTGACGACCAGCGTGATCGCGAACAGCACCAGGCCGGACGCGATCAGAGCCCCGCGACCGGTGTCGTTCGCCTCGGCGAAGCGGTTGGCGATGTTGGCGGCGATGGTGTTGCCGCCGGACTCGAGCACGTTGAACGAGATGCTGTAGGTGGCACCGAGGGTCAGCGCCAGCGCGATGGTCTCGCCGAGCGCCCGACCCAGTCCGAGCATCACCGCGGCGATGATGCCGGGCCGCCCGTACGGCAGGACCGCGGTGCGCAGCATCTCCCACCGGGTGGCGCCCAGCGCGAGGGCGGCCTCCTCGTTCGCGGTCGGGGTCTGCCGGAACACCTCACGGGTCAGCGAGGTGATGATCGGCAGCACCATGATCGCCAGCACCAGGGAGCCGAGCAGGATCGAGTTTCCGTACGGGCCGTCGCCGCCGAAGATCGGGATCCAACCGAAGTACTTGTTCAGCCAGCCGGAGAGATCGGTGACCGGGCCGATGAGGTAGTCGCGCCCCCAGAGGCCGAACACCACGCTCGGCACGGCGGCCAGCAGGTCGATCAGGAAGCCGAGTGCGTTGCCGAGCCGCCGGGGCGCGTAGTGGGACAGGTAGAGCGCGATGCCCATCGCCACCGGCACCGCCATGAGCAGCGCCAGTGCGGCCGTGAGCACCGTACCGAAGGCGAGCGCGCCGATGCCGAACGTGGGCGGGTCGTCGTTCGGGAACCAGCCCTCGTAGGTCCAGAAGCTGGCGGAGTTGGCCCGCAGCGCCGGAATCGCCTTGGCGATCAGGAAGACCGCGATGGCGACGATGATGACCAGGACCGTCGTGCCGGCGGCCAGGGTGAGGCCGTGGAAGGCCCGCTCGGCGCCGAAGGCACGCGCCCGGGGCAGCGCGCCACCGCCGCCCAGGCCGGAGCCGTCAGGGGAAGGGGTGCTGACTGGTGCCTCGGCCACACGCGCCGAGGCACCGGCGGGCCACTCGTGACTCTGGGTCACGCGCGTCCCGCCGGTGCCGGCGTCGGCCGAGCGGTGAGGGGTTTCACCCATCTGCTCGCTCGATTCGGTTGCTGAGGTGGTGGATTCGGGTCAGGAGAGGTTCTTGACCGCGGTCTCGACCTTGGTGCGGACCGTCTCCGGCAGCGGGGCGTAGCCCAGCTCGGTGAGAGAGGCCTGGCCCTCGGCACTGGCGGCGTGGCCGAGCAGGCCCTTGACCAGCTTCAGCTTGTCGGCTGCGAGGCCCTTGCTGCAGACGATCTCGTACGTCGCCAGGACGATCGGGTACGCCCCGGCCTCCTTGGTGTTGTAGTCGATCGACATCTTGAGGTCGTCGCCCTGGCCCTCGATCTTGGCCCCGGCGATCGTCTTGCCGGCCGACTCGGCGGTCAGCGCGGCGAACTCGCCCGCGCCGTTGCCGACCTTGGCCATCTTCAGGCTGGCGTTCTCGGCGTACGACCACTCGACGTAGCCGATGGTGCCGTCGGTGCCCTTGATCTTGCTGGCAACACCGTCCGACTTGGCGGCACCCACGCCACCCGGGGCCTTCCAGGCCTTCGCGTTGCCCAGGGTCCAGTCCGCCTCGGCGGTCTTGGAGAGGAACTTGGTGAAGTTGTCGGTGGTGCCCGACTCGTCCGAGCGGTGCACCGCCTGGATGGCGGTCGACGGCAGCTTGGCGTCCGGGTTGTCGGCCTTGATCGCCGGGTCGTCCCACTTGGTCACCTTGCCGGCGAAGATCTTCGCCAGGGTGGCCGGCTTGACCTGGAGGTTGTCCACGCCGTTGAGGTTGTAGGCGATGGCCACCGGGCCGATCACCATCGGCAGGTTGATGGCGGCGCCGCCGGCGCACTTGGCGTCGGCCTTCGGCTGCTCCTCCGGCTTGAGCGCGGAGTCGGAGCCGGCGAAGTCCGCGGTGCCGTTGATGAACGCGGTGATGCCGGCGCCGGAGCCGGAGGGCTCGTAGTTGATCGTGACGCCCTGGCACTTCTGCTGGTACGCCTTGATCCACTCGTCCATGGCGTTCTTCTGTGCCGACGAACCCTGGGCGTTCACCGTTCCGGTGGCGCAGTCGGCCGCGGCGGCCGAGCCCGAAGCGCTGGTGCTGGGCTCGTTGTTGTCCGAGCCGCAAGCACTGAGACCGAGCGTCGCAGTAAGAGCGAGGCAGGCAAGAGTGCCGTACCGCTGGAGCTTCACCTGAGGGGTTTCCCTTCGCGTCTGACTTGGCACCCCGATGCCGGGGCCCGAGGACCGGCACTGACCGGCTGACACGAAAGTTAGAAGTGCCAGGTAGCCGGTTCGCCGGTCGCAAGTGAACGCAGGGTGAACACGTACGGCCGCCAAGATGACCGCTTGCTGAGGGTGAGTTGTCCGTTAAGTGAACTCGGGCGCACCTGTCGGAAGTATGGGTATATTTCCGGTTCAGTGTTATGCCGCCGACGCCCGGCCGTTACCGCGCGGTGATCGGCCGGGAAGCGGGTCGACGGTCAGCCCAGGTGGTAGTTGATGTGCGCGGACCAGCGGGCGAAGCCCATCCGCTCGTAGAGCGCGACCGCCCCGGCGTTCGACTCGTCCACGTAGAGCATCACCCGGTCCAGGCCCCGGCTGTCCCGCAGGTACGCCAGCCCGGCGGTGGTCAGGGCCCGGCCGAGCCCGCCACCGTGCGCGGTCGGCTCCACGCCCAGCACGTACACCTCGCCGATCCGGGCCGACCCCGGGCGCTCGTGCACCTTGGTCCAGTGGAAGCCGAGCAGTCGACCTGTCGCGGTCTCCTCGGCGAGCAGGAAGCCGGCCGGGTCGAACCACGGCTCGGCGAGGCGGACGCGCAGGTCGTCCGAGGTCCACCGCCCCTGCTCGGGGTGCTCGGCGAAGGCGCGTGAGTTGAGGGTCAGCCAGGCCGTGTCGTCCGCCCCGGGGCGGAACGCGCGCAGCACCACCCCGTCGGGCAGGCGCGGCTCGCCCAGCGGGGCCGCCAGCGGCCGGCGCAACTGCCAGAGCACCCGGGCCCGGGTGAACCCGAGGTCGACGCCGAGCGCCGCGGCGGACGGGTGGTCGCCGTGCGCCCACGCCCGCAGCGGCCCGGTGGCCGAGGCGAGTACGCCCCGGGCCAGCGCGCGACCGGTGCCCCGCCGCCGGTACGCGGGGTGCACCACCAGCTCGACCCCGATCCCGCCGACCGGGTCGGTGGTGTCCAGGTGCGCGTACCCGGTGAGGGTGCCGTCGTCGGCGCGGGCGATGAGGTGCAGGGCGGGGGCGTCCGAGTCGCGGAGGCGGAGCAGGACGTGCTCGTCCAGCGGATCCGCGCCGTCGGTGTCGCCCGCGGCGCTGGCGAGGGCCAACACGTCGGCGATCTCCGCCGGTGCCAGTCGGTCGGTCCGGGTCACCTGGTCGCTGGTCGGCTCCGCGCTGCTCATCCCGTCACCGTATCCGCTGCGTCTCGCCACGCCCGGACCGTCGCCGTAAAGCCGCGCCTCACGTCGGGTCGGTGGGCAGTGCCTCCAGCTCGAACCGCGCGGTCAGGTCGGGCAGGATCCGGCGCAGCGCGTCCACCGTGCCCTGTCGGTTGCCGCCGGCGTCGTGCAGCAGTACCACCGAGCCCGGTGCGGCCTGGGTCAGGACGGTCGTGGTGATCTTGTTGGCGCCGGGGAGTTCCCAATCCGACGGGTCCACCGACCAGTGCAGCGGGGTCATGCCGAGTTGCCGGGCCACCGTCACCACGGGGTACGTCCAGGCGCCGCCGGGCTGGCGGTACCAGACGATCGGCGCGTTCGGCACCGCCGCCCGGATCGCCTCGTTGGTGCGCAGGAGGTCGGAGCGGATGGCGTCGGCCGATCGGGCACCCAGGCCGACGTCGTGGTGCCACGAGTGGTTGCACAGGGTGTGCCCCTCGTCGACGATCGCCTGGATCAGGTCGGGGTGGTTCTGCGCGTTCTCGCCGACCACGCAGAACGTGGCCCGCACGTCGAATTCGCGCAGCATGGCGAGGACCTGCGGGGTGTACCGCGGGTCCGGGCCGTCGTCGAACGTCAGCGCGAGCCGGCGGGAGCCGGAGGTGGCGTGCGCGCCGAACAGGTTGTCGCCGCCGGCGTCCTGCCCCGTACCGTCCTGACCGGTCTCGGCGGGGCCGGAGCTGGCACTCGGGGTGCCGCTCGGCTCGCCGCCGCCGGGCTGGTCGGCGTAGTGCGGCCCGTCGGCGTTCGTCGTGGCCCCGGTGGAGTGCCCCGGGACCTGGTCGGGGACGAGGCTGCGGCCCAGCGCGTACGCCGAGCCGAGCAGGGCCGCCACCACCACCGTCACGATCCCCGCCGCCCGCACGGTCGAGTTGCCCCGTGTCACGACTGCTGCCCGGCTGGCCGGTCAGGTCGGCCCGTCGCCCCCGTGGTCACTGCACGCACAGTCGCCCCTTTCTCCGACAAACCCGGCAGTCAGAATAGGACTGCCAAGCTGCGCAAAAAGGGCATATGGGAAATTGCCCGGGGCGACTCGCGGGTCAGACGGGCAGTGGCGCGTGCTCCGCCTCGGGCAACGATCGCGACGGCGGGACGACGAACTTGTAGCCGACCTGGCGCACGGTGCCGATCATCGACTCGTACTCCGAGCCGAGCTTGGCGCGCAACCGCCGGACGTGCACGTCCACCGTGCGGGTGCCGCCGAAGTAGTCGTAGCCCCAGACCTCGCGCAGGAGCTGGTCCCGGGTGAACACCCGACCCGGGTGCTGGGCCAGGAACTTCAACAGCTCGAACTCCTTGTAGGTGAGGTCGAGCGGGCGACCCTTGAGCTTGGCCGCGTAGGTGTCCGGGTCGATGTTCAGCTCGCCGGCCCGGATCGAGCCGCCCGCGCCAGCTGTCGCGTTGCTCAGCCGGCCCACCGCCAGCCGCAGCCGGGCCTCGACCTCGGCGGGGCCGGCCGAGGCGAGGATGACGTCGTCGACGCCCCAGTCGGCGTTGAGTGCGATCAGGCCGGCCTCGGTCACCACCGCGACCAGCGGCACGCCGAGCCCGGTGGCGTGCAGCATGCGACAGGTCGCGCGGGCCTCGCTCAACTCCGATCGAGCGTCCACCAGCACCGCGTCCGGGCTGGGGCCCGCGACCAGGGTGCGAACGTCACGCGGCGCGGTGCGGACCGAGTGCGGCAACAGGTCGAGTGCCGGCAGCACAGCCGACGGTTCACCTGCGCGTGCGGTCACCAACAGCAGGATCTCCACGATCACCTCCGTCCCGGCGGCGCACGGCCGCACGCGACCAGACACACTCACGAGGGAGCGCGCTGAGAAATTGCGTGGTCCCGGCGTCGCTGACGGGCGGGTAACGGGTTGAGCGTAACCGATCGCCTCGGCCGCGCCGTCAGGCCATTTCCTGTTTGTCTACCTTGCCCCTGATCGTGGCCCAGGTTTTAACGTTGCCGAAACCCATGACCACCGCGTCGGGCGGTCGGTCTGGCACGATCGGGTCGTGTTTCCCTCCACGTCGCCCGAGGCCGGCCGCGAATCGTGGCCCGCCGGGCCCCACCCGGGTCCGGCCGCCACGCCGTCCCGCGGCCACCCGCCCGCGCCGCGTACCGGTCCGGCCACCACCGACGGCGACCGCCGCGTGCGGGGTGGGCCTCGTCGTGCCCGTCGCGCCGGTGAGCCGGCGCGCCGCTCCGAGGACGAGGTCGACGAGCCGGAGGAGGAGGTCGTACCCCCGGTCGACGTGCGCCGCCAGTTGGCGGTGACCATCGCCGGCTTCGCCGCGTTGCTCGGTGTCGGTCTGGTGCTCGGCGCGCAGACGTCCGGCCCCGGTCACCGCCTGCCGTTCGCCTTCATCATCTTCGGCGTCCAGTTGCTGTTCGTGCTCGCCTGGACCATGGCGATGCGACCGCCGGCGCTGCTGGTGGTCGCCGGGATCAGCGCCGCGGTCGCGGCGCTCGTCGACATCGCCGCGGTGCAGACCGACGTCGCCGGCCTGGCGCCGCTGGGCTACCTGGCCGCCGGTGGGTTCCTCGCCGCGGTGCTCGGCCAGTTGGTCCGCCGGGTCGACCGGGTCCGGGTCACCGACTCGCTCGGCGCCACGCTGCTCATCGTGGTCGGGGTGGTGGCCTTCGGCACCCTGATCGTGCTCAGTCGGATTCCGGCCGGCACCCAGGCGATCACCGTCTGCCTGACGGCGAGCGGTGTCGCGCTGACCGTCGCCCGGTTGACCGACGCCGTGCTGCCCTGGCCCCGGCTGGCTCCGCAGGTGCCGCGGGGCGCCGCCGGGGTGGTCGCCGGCGCGATGGTCGGCACGCTCACCAGCGCGCTGCTGGGCAGCTACCTGGTGGCTCCCTTCACGCCGACCCGGGCCGCCGTGATCGGCCTGGTCGCGGCGGTCACCGCCGTCCTCTCCGATCTCGCTGTGGGGTACGCGGAGGCGGGCCGGCTGATGGCCGGCGAGACGCCCACGATGTGGGTGGCTCGGCACATGCAGGGTCCGCTCGGCGGGTTCGCCCTCGCGGCGCCCGCCGCGTACGCCATGTGCATGCTGTTCCTCTGAGTCACGGTTGAGCCCGGAGTCGGTCGGGTACCTATGGGTGCGCCGCGCTGCGGCACCGGCACGGACGACCCGTCAGCTCGGCGGGCGGAGACAGGAGGCGGCGTGGCGCAGGACTATCCGGTGGACGAGGCGCGACCCCGACGCCGCGGCCGCAAGCTGCTCATCGGGCTGTTCGTGCTGCTCCTGCTGCTGGCCGGGTTGCTGGTGGTCGCCGACCGGGTGGCGGTCGGGGTCGCCGAGCGGATGATCGGTGAACGCGTCCAGCAGGAGGTCGCCAAGCAGGGCGCGCAGTCCACCAAGCCGGACGTGGAGGTCGCCGGAGTCCCGTTCCTCACCCAGGTGCTCGACGGCCGCTATGAGCGGATCTCGATCAAACTGCGGGACGTGCAGGCCCCGGTCGAGGGCGACACCGTGCTGTTGCCGGTGCTCAACGTGGACGCTCGCAACGTGCGGGCCGCACTGGACACCCTGCGTAGCGGCCAGGGTGACGTCGTGGCGGACACCGTCAAGGGCACGGGCACGATCAGCTACGAGAGTCTTGCCGCCCTGCTGAAGCGGCCCGGCCTCACCCTCGGCGAGCAGAACGGCAAGCTCGCCGTCACGGCCCCGGTCGACATCCTCGGTCAGAAGCTCACGGTCAGCGGCACCGCCGACGTCACGGTCGCCGACAACGGCGCGGTCGCCCTGCGTTTCAACGAGTTGGACGCCGCGGGCCTGCCGAACCTGCCGTTGGCCCGGGCCCTCGTGAGCAACTACGCCAAGAGCATCTCCATCGACGTACCCCTGCCCGACCTGCCGTTCCAGCTCGCCGTCCGGGAGGTCCGCCCGCTGCCGGAGGGGTTGGCGGTCACCGCCGACGCGAAGAACGTGCCGATCAATTCCGCCAGCTGAGCCGCGACCCGGGCCGCGCTGGCCCGGGTCGTTCCCGGATGGTGGTCGGCTCAGTGGCAGCACGGTCACCGGCTGGTAGGCTCCCTGCTCATGGGGACCCACCTCACCAAACGGCGCGCGGTCGACCTGTGCCGCGTGGCCACCTGCCTGTGTCGCCCCGTCATCTGACGGCGGGGCTGTCTCCGGCCGCCTTATGGCGGCCACCGGCACAGGGTTCTCGCACCCTCCGGTAAATCCCACCGAACGCCCGGCAGCGGCGCCGTCGCACGAACCCGTGATCCATCCTTCCGCTGGGTCCGCGCGTGGTGCGACAGTTACACCCATCGATCTCGCGCGTTGGCTCACCATCCATCCTCACCAGGGAGTGATTCGATGAGTCGCGACACCGCACTCGTTTCGGCCGAGTGGGCCGAGAAGAACCTCGACGCCCCGGGCGTCGTCTTCGTCGAGGTCGACGAGGACACCTCGGCCTACGACACCGGCCACATCGCCGGCGCCATCAAGATTGACTGGAAGACCGACCTGCAGGACCAGGTCCGCCGGGACTTCGTCAACAAGACCCAGTTCGAGGCGCTGCTCTCCGAGCGGGGCATCAGTAACGACGACACCGTCATCCTCTACGGCGGCAACAACAACTGGTTCGCCGCGTATGCGTACTGGTACTTCAAGCTCTACGGCCACCGCGACGTGAAGCTGCTCGACGGCGGTCGCAAGAAGTGGGAGCTGGATGCCCGTCCGCTGGTCACCGAGGCGGCGGCCCGCCCGGCGACGCAGTACGTCGCGCAGGAGCCGGACACCTCCATCCGGGCGTTCCGCGACGAGGTCGTCGCCGCGATCGGCACCAAGAACCTGGTCGACGTGCGCAGCCCCGACGAGTTCGCCGGCCGCCTGCTCGCCCCTGCCCACCTGCCCCAGGAGCAGGCGCAGCGGGCCGGCCACATCCCCACCGCGATCAGCGTCCCGTGGTCCAAGGCGGCCAACGAGGACGGCACCTTCCGGTCCGACGACGAGCTGCGCCGGATCTACGGCGACGCGGGCCTCGACGACGGCAAGGAGACCATCGCCTACTGCCGCATCGGCGAGCGCTCCTCGCACACCTGGTTCGTGCTCCAGGAGCTGCTGGGTCACCGCAACGTCAAGAACTACGACGGCTCCTGGACCGAGTACGGCTCGCTGGTCGGCGTGCCGGTCGCGCTCGGCGACGAACCCGGGGAGGCCTGATCATGACTCTCCCCACCGCCGCTGGTTGCGCCGCACCTGACCAGGCCGCACCGCTGCCGGCCAGCCTGGACCTGGAGAAGGAAACCGTCATCACCGGCATCGTCCGCTCCGCCGAGGACGAGCCGGTGCCGGGCGCGTACGTCCGGCTGCTCGACTCGACCGGCGAGTTCACCGCCGAGGTGGTGACCTCGGCCGCCGGTCAGTTCCGGTTCTTCGCCGCGCCTGGTTCCTGGACCCTGCGCGCACTGTCCCGGCACGGCAACGGCGACACCGCCATCACCGCCGGTCGGGGCGTCAACGAGGTTGCCGTCACCGTCGTCTGACCCACCGCTCTGATCGACCGGGGCCGGTCACCCACACGGGTGACCGGCCCCGGTCGTTTCCCGCCACGTCAGTAGGCGCGCATCCTGCTCTGGTTGTCGGCGGGGGCCGAGTCCGGCGCAACCACCGAGCGGGATGTGGAACCACCGCCTCCGCTGCCGGGGCGGCGGCGCAGGCGTGACACCATGACCGGGTGAGCGGTGCTGTCCAGACGGGTTGGGCCTCTTCGGCCGGTCCCGCCGCGCCGGCACCCGCCCGGTCGTGGCGGCGTTGGCTGCTGGCCGCGACCGTCGCCTGGGCCCTGCTGTTGGCCCTGCTCACCTGGATGTCGGTCCGTCAGGATCCGCCGACCGTGCGCGAGCAGCGTTCCCTGGACCAGGCCGGTCTGGTGGTCGACCGGGCGGTCGGCGAGCTTGCCCGGGCGGCCGGTGTGGGCGGGCTGCTGGAGCTGAGCCCGCCGCGGGTCGTGTCGGGCTGCCGGGTCACCCCGTTCGCCGACGGGGCGAGGCTGCGACGCGAGGTCGGCGTGCTCGCGCCCACCGGCAGCGAGCAGGCCGTCCTGACCGGGATCGCCGATCGGCTGCCGGCGAGTTGGCGGGCCGGGGTCGGCCCCGGCCTGGACGGCCCCGAGCTGCACGCCGACGCCGGCGAGTTCGTGGCCGTCGTGGGGCGCCCGACCGTGGACGGCCGGGTGCTGTTGCTCGTCGACACCGGTTGCCGGCCGGTCGGCTCCGGCTACTGGCCAGGCCTGTCGCCTGCTGCCGGCCCGGAAGCCGCGGCCCTGACCGCCGCGCTGACGGCGCTCGGCCGGCCCGGTGACGCCCCGCCGGAGTTGGTCGTGGCGCCCTGCCCGGGCGGCGGGTTGGCCCGCACCGCGCGGTCCGCGGCCGGTCCCGGCCCGGCCGCGTCGAAGGACGCCCTCGCCCCGCTGGCCGGCAACACCCCACTGCTGGACCAACCCCCGGTGTACGCGTACCGCGCCGGCCCGGTCACGGTGTTCGCCGACCTCGCGCCGGACGCCACCCGACTGGCCGCCACCGTCGGCTGCCCGAACTGAGCGGGGCAACCCGCCCGGATCAGCCGCCGCCCGGCTGGTCCTCCGGGTCGCGGCTGCGGCCCAACGCGTCGACCATGCCCCAGCGGCCGGGGATGTCCAGCAGCTCGACCCGACCCATCCCCGGCGGCACGGCCGGGTCGATGATCAGGTGCTCGCCCTGCGGCTCCAACCCCAGCATCACCCGCAGCAGCAGCAGCGGAGTGCCTGTCGACCAGGCCTGAGGGCTGCACGCGGTCGGGTACTCCACCGGGTAGTCGGTGAGGTCCCGGGCGTAGCCGGCGAACGCCTCCGGTAGCCGCCCCTCGAAGTACCGGGACGCGGCGAGCATCGTGTCGCAGAGCTTGCCGGCCTCCTCCCGGAAGCCGTACCGCCACAACCCCCAGGCGATGATCGAGTTGTCGAACGGCCACACCGTGCCCACGTGGTAGCCGATCGGGTTGTAGCGCCCCTGGTCCGCGGCGAGCGTCCGCACCCCCCAGCCGGAGAACAGGCGTGGCCCGAGCAGGTGCTCGACCACCTTGCCGGCACGCGACTCGTCCACGATGCCGCTCCACAGCAGGTGCCCGATGTTCGAGGTCAGCGCGTCCACCTGCCGGCCGTCGGCGTCCAGCGCGAGCGCGTAGTACTCGCGGTCGGCGATCCAGAAGTCACGGTCGAACCGCCGTTTGAGATCGGCGGCCTGCCGCTCCAGCTCGTCGGCGTACTCCGGGTCGTTCCAGAAGGTCCGGGCCAGCCGGGCCGCCCGGATCTTCGCGTCGTACGCGTACCCCTGCAACTCGCAGGTGGCCAGGGGGAAGCCGGGCAGTTGACCGTCGGCGTACGAGATGGCGTCCCAGGAGTCCTTCCAGCACTGGTTCTGTAGGCCGGTCTCCGGGTTGCGGGTCTGATACCACAGGTAGCCGGTGCCGAGCAGGTCACCGTAGGTGTCGATCCACTGCAACGCCGCGCGGACCTGCGGCTCCAGCCGGCGCACCAGCGTGGAGTCACCCGTCCAACGCTCGTACTCGTCGATCAGAATGACGAACAGTGGTGTCGAGTCGGCCGACCCGTAGTACGGCGAGTGTGGCTGCTCCTCGAAGCCGGCGGTCTCCCCGTACCGCAGCTCGTGCAGGATCTTGCCGGGCTCCTCGTCCCGGAAGTCGTCCACCCGGTGCCCCTGTAGTCCGGCCAGCATCAGGATTGTCGGCGGGACCAGCTCCGGCAGGAACGGCAGCACCTGCAGTGAGGTGATGATGCTGTCCCGGCCGAACAGGGTCATGAACCAGGGCAGTCCCGCGGCGATCAGCCGCACGCCCAGGGCGATCGACTCGTAGCGCAGGGCGGCCAGGTCGTTGAGGCTGCGCCGGTACGCCCCGGCCAGCGGCTCGCAGTCGCACCCGAGTTTCGGCGCCCGGTCGATCAGCTCCTGCTGCTCGGCCCGGATGGCGTCCGCGTTGCGGCTGCCCCCGTACGGCAGGGTGGCCCGGATGTCCTCGCCACGCGCCCCGTAGACGACGCTGGAGACGTGCAGCCGGGTGGTCCACGTGCTGTTGCGGGCGATCCGGACCTGAAAGGTCATCCCGGTGGCGTCGACCTGCGCGGGCGCAGTTGTGGTGACCACCATCTCCCGGTGGAACGCCTCCCGCCGGTAGGTCAGCCGCAGCTCGTTCTCGGCGACCGAGACGGTGGTCCGGCCCCGCTTCTGCCGAGAGTTCTTGATCTCGAACAGGTCGGCGAAGTCGGCCCCGACCTCGATGCGGATGGTGCACTCGGACTCCGCGCCGAGGTGGTTGAGCACGGTCAGCTCCTCCTCGAAGCTGCCCACGATCGCCCGGCTGCGGATCACCGACGCCTTCGCGTCCAGATAGTGCGTGGGTTCCCCGGGGGCGAGGAAGAACTTGGTGCGGTACGACTCGGTGGCGTCGACGGAGAGGGCGTGCAGCCGTTCGCCGTCCAGGGTGAGCACCCAGGTGGACAGGAATCGGGTGTCGAAGGAGAACAGCCCGGTGGGGAAGTCGTAGGACGGTTCGATGTCTCCCCGCCGGTCGCTGACCAGGAAGGTGTTGCCGTCCAGGATGCTGACGAGTTCCTTCACGCCGGCCGTCCGGCTGCTCGGCGCGCGGTTTCGCGGGGGTCGCGGGTGCCGGGCGGGTTCGGGAAGAACCGCCGGAAGGCGAGGAAGAGCACCACGTTGCCGCTGAACGTGCTCTCGTTGCGCAGCACCGCGGCGACACCCTGGGCCTCACCGGTGATCAGCCGGTCGAAGAGCGCGGCGCTGCTGTACCAGATCGCGTCGGCCGGCCCGCGCCCGCGGCTGACCTGCACCGACCCGGGCCGCATCCGGACCAGCCAGTGCTCGGTCCGGTGGTCGTCGCCGAGGTCGATCTGCAGGGTTCCGTCGGCCAGGCCGCCCAAGACGTCGGGGGCGCGCGACGGCAGTGCTTCGAAGAACCTCTCCGTCGCCTCGGTCACATCCGAATCGTAGGCAGCCGCCCGAGTTGTCGGGTCGGTATCGGCACTCCGCTCGAATCGACAGCCCGCGTCGGGCCGGTCAGTAGACGAGCGCCTGCGCGCCCTCGGCCATCGCCTCCTCGACGAAGACCGCCGCACCCGCGATCCGGACCCCGGGCAGGACGTCGTCCGGGCCGATCTCCCGGCGGGCCGCGCACTGGGTGCAGGCCGTCACCCGGCCGCTGGTCAGGATGACGTGCAACAGCTCGGCCAGCGGCGCGGAGTGCGGCAGCTCGAACTGTTGCGCACGACCGGGCAGGGCGAACCAGGTCGACTCACCGGTCAACCAGAGCGACACGTCCACTCCGGCCGCGACGGCCGTCGCGGCGACCGTGAATGCCTGTGCGCACCGCTCCGGGGCGTCCGCCCCCGCGGTGACCTTGACGACGAGAGTGCGGGCCATGTGGCCCAGCATAGGATGGCCGGGATGGTTACCGAGATCGGGTTTGTCAGCCTGTTGGTCGCTGGCCTGGGCGGGCTCGCCGGTGGCCTGGTCTACCTTGCCGTACGCATTTCGAGAGGACGCTGGTGACGCTGGTGAGCGACGAGAATCCGCTGCAGCCGCCGTGGCTGAACGCGCCGCCGGTCGAGGAGTACCCGTTCGAGGAGAGTCACGACCTGCGGGTCGGGCCGAAGCTGCATCCCGCGCTGGACGGCCTGCTGCCCTACGTCGGTCTGTGGCGCGGCCGGGGCAAGGGTGGTTTCCCCACCATCGAGGATTTCGACTACGCGCAGGAGATCCGGATCAGCCACGACGGCCGACCGTTCCTGCACTACGAGTCCCGTGCCTGGATCCTGGACGAGCAGAGCAGGCCGGTCCGGCCGGCCGGCCGTGAGATCGGCTGGTGGCGACCGGTGCTGGTGGACGGACGCGCGACAGATGAGCTGGAGGTGCTGCTGACCACGCCCACGGGGGTGATGGAGCTGCACCTGGGCAAGCGCACCGGCACGCAGGTGGAGTTGGCCACCGACGCGGTGGTACGCACTCCGACCGCCAAGGAGGTCACCGGCGGGAAGCGGCTCTTCGGCATCGTCGAGGGCGCGCTGCTCTACGCCCAGGAGATGGCCGCGATGGGGCACGGGCTCAGCCCGCACCTCTCCGCCCGGCTCGTCCGGGTCGGCGGCTGACCAGGGTTGGTGTCAACGCCCTGGGCCCGCCGCAGGCCGGCCAGGGGCTTTTGGCACAGGCGCTAGACGGGGTAACCCAGCAGGGACTGTAGGGCGGGGGTGCGCGGGCAGCGGTCCCGACGCACCCCGTCCAGCGTGTGGACCTCGACGGCCCCGCGCACGGACGAGGTGAACCACACGCCGTCCGCCGCGTGCAGCTCGGCGGTGGTGACCATCCGCTCGGCGGCGTTCAGGCCCAGCTCGCCGGCGTGGGCGAGCAGCCAGGCGACTGTCGTGCCGGCGAGGATGCCGGTGGTGGCGGCCGGCACCGTGCAGAGCGTGTCGTCGGTGAGCCACACCACGTTGGCCCAGGGGCCCTCCAGGGCGTACCCGTCGGAGGAGACCCACAGCACGTCGTCCACCCCGGCCCGGTTGGCCCAGCGGCGGGCGGCGCTGTTGACCGCGTACGACGTGGATTTGATCCCGGCGGGCAGCCAGCTCAGCCCGTTGCGGGCGTCGGCGGGCACCCCGAGCGGCAGGGTGGCCACCCCGATCCCGTCCCGGCGGGCTGCCCGGGAGGCCGCCGGCACCTCGGCCAGCGTGGCGTAGACCGTCGGCGGTCCGCCGCTCTCCGGGCCTCGCGTGCAGACCAGCCGAAGTGTCCCTTCCACAGCCGCTGGCCAGCCTGCGCGTACCTCGTCGAGCAGGTCGATCAGCGCCGCGGTGGGCGGCACGGCCAGTTCGACGGCGTCGGCGGCCGCGACCAGGCGGGCCAGGTGTTCGTCGCGCAGCCACGGCCGGCCCTGACGGAGGTGCATGGTCTCGAAGAGGCCGTCGCCACGGAGGACGCCGAGGTCGTCACCGCGGAGCACCGGATCGCCGGCCGCCACCGGGCCGCGCCCGAGGACGGCGATTCGCGTGGTCGGCTGGGTCGCGGTCGTACCGGTGGGCGTCGTCACCATGACCGTCGAGCGTAGCGGCGGTCGATCGCGGTGCGCGGACCGGCATGGTGGCCGAACTATGATCGGAGGGTGTCCGAATCCTCCCTCGCGGAAATGCTGCGGGCCCGTGGGCTGCGGCTGACGGCCCAGCGGCAGCTCGTCCTCCAGGCGGTGCTCGATCTGGGCCACGCCACACCGGAGCAGGTGCACACCGCGGTCCGGGAGGTCGCCGCCGGCGTCAACATCACCACCATCTACCGCACGCTGGAGCTGCTGGAACGGCTCGGCCTGGTCACCCACACCCACCTGTCGCACGGCTCACCGACCTATCACGCCGCGGGTGAGCACCAGCACGTCCACCTGGTCTGCCGGGAGTGTGGGGCGATCGACGAGATCGATCCGCTGCTGCTCCGCCCACTCGCCGACGAGTTGGTCGCGCAGCGCGGGTTCCGGGTGGATATCGGGCACGTGTCACTCTTCGGCGTCTGCGCACGCTGCGAGAACGGGGACAACAAATGATCGACATCGCGGGTGCGGTGGCCGTCGAGAGCATCGACGAGGCCAGCCGCGACCAGCCGGATCCGGCGCACGTCGCGGCCGGGGTGCGGGGGGTGGCCGCGCACTACGGCGACCCGCTGCGTGAGCAGCGCACCCTCGATACCGAGGTCGGCCTGGTCGACCGGTCGCACCGGGGGGTCATCGCGGTGCCCGGGGAGGAGCGCGCCGGGTGGTTGCACACGATCACCTCGCAGTACCTGACGACGCTGGCCGCCGGTGAGGGCACCGAGCTGCTGGTGCTCTCCCCGCACGGCCACGTCGAGCAGCACGCGCTCGTCGCCGAGGACGGCGAGACGGCGTGGCTGGACACCGAGCCGGGTGCGACCGAGGGCCTGCTGACCTACCTGGAGAAGATGCGGTTCTTCAGCCGGGTCGACCCGCGCGACGCGACCGCCGAACGGGCGTTGCTGTCGCTTGTCGGGCCGGCGGCGACGGAGGCGCTGGCCACGCTCGGCGTGACCGGGCTGGCCGAACCGGACCTGGTCGCGGTGCCCGGCCCGAAGTTCGCCGCCGGCGCCGTCCCACCACGGGCGAGCGTCCGGTACGACGTCAAACCGCTGCCGATCGGCGGCTGGGCACGACGGGGCCTGCTCGGGGTGGACCTGCTGGTGCCCCGCCCGGCAATGGATCAGGTGGTGGCCGAGCTGCGTGGCGCGGGCGTGCCGGTCGCCGGCCTGTGGGCGTACGAGGCGATCCGGGTGGCCGCCCGGCAGCCCCGGGTCGGGGTGGACACCGACCACCGGACCATTCCCGCCGAGGTGGATCTGATCGGCCCGGCGGTGCACCTGGACAAGGGTTGTTACCGGGGGCAGGAGACGGTGGCCCGGGTGCACAACATGGGCCGGCCGCCGCGTCGCCTCGTCCTGCTGCACCTGGACGGGGTGACCACCGATCAGCCGCCGACCGCCGGTACGCCGGTGACCCTCGACGGTCGGGCGGTCGGCTTCGTCGGCACCGCCGTGCTGCACCACGAGCTGGGCCAGGTCGCCCTCGCGGTGCTGAAGCGGAACGTCCCGGACGACGCCGCGCTGATGATCGGGGAGACCGCGGCGGCGATCGACCCCTCCTGAGCGGGCCGTCTAGGATCGCCGGCATGACGACAGGGACGTTGATCACGGTGGCTCCGACCGGCGCGGAGTCGGCCAAGGCGGAGGTGCCGGCCCTGCCGGTGACCCTCGACGAGCTGCTGCTCACCGCGAAGGAGTGCGAGGCGCTCGGCGCCGCAGTGATCCACGTCCACATCCGCGACGACGAGGCCCGGCCGACGCTGGACCCGGTGCGGCTGGCCGACACGGTGGCGGCGCTGCGGGCCAGCACCGACCTGATCGTGCAGCTCTCCTCCGGCGGGGCGGTGACCGACCCGGAGGCCGCCCGGCTGGCCGTGCTCGACGCCCGGCCGGACATGGCCTCCTGCACCATGGGCACCGTCAACTTCGGCGACGACGTCTTCCTCAACCGCTGGGAGTTCATCGTCGACCTGCACACCCGGATGCAGGAGCGCGGGATCGTTCCGGAGTACGAGATCTTCGACCTCGGCCACCTGTCCGCGTTGCAGCGACTGCTCGGCAAGTACGGGCTGCCGGCCGGCGGGCACGTGCACGTCGACTTCGTGATGGGGGTGCCGGGCGGCATGCCGGGCACCACCGAGACGCTTGTCGCCGCCCATCGGATGCTGCGCGACCTGCCCGAGGGCACCACCTTCTCGGCCACCGGCGTCGGCCGCAGCACCCTCCCAGTGCTGTTGGCCGCGCTGTCGACGGGCGGGCACCTGCGCGTCGGTATGGAGGACACGGTGACGTACGCGAAGGGCCGCCCGGTGGAGTCCAACATGCAGTTGGTCGCCCGCGCGGTGGGTTTCGCCCAGCTCGCCCAGCGCCCGCCGCTGACCACCACCGAGGCCCGCGAGCTGCTCGGCCTGTAAGGACGGGTGCGTCCCACGCCCCTGTCACCCGGGCGGTGGACGACCTGGTCACCCCGCCGACGGGCACCCCGGGACCGTCGGTACCGTCCAGCGCGTGACGAAGACGTACGAGGGCGGCGCGCCGCTCGCCGAGGTGGTCCGGTCCGGGTTCGTGGAGGGTGCGCACCGCGGCTCGGTGGTGGTGCTGGACGCCGCCGGTGTGCCGGTGGCCACCGCCGGGGACGTGCATTCGCCGGTCTTTCCCCGGTCGGCCAGCAAGCCGATGCAGGCGATCGGGATGCTTCGGGCCGGTCTGGTTCTGACCGACCCGGCCGACCTGGCCCTGGTGTCGGCGAGCCATGCGGGTGAGGACTTCCACCTGGCCCGGGTCGGTGCGCTGCTGGAGCGCGCCGGGCTGGACGCGGAAGCGTTGCACTGCCCGCCCGACCTGCCGGTGGGCACGGCCGCCCGGGAGGCGGTGCTGCGCGCCGGTGGCGGCCCGAGCAGGGTGCAGATGAACTGCTCCGGTAAGCACAGCGGGATGCTGCTGACCTGCGCGGCCGCCGGTTGGCCGCAGGAGGGCTACTGGCGGCCGGAGCACCCGTTGCAGCAGCGGTTGCGGGCGGCCATCGAGGAGTTCACCGGCGAGCGGGCGGCGGCGGTGGGCGTGGACGGTTGCGGCGCCCCGGTGCTCGCCGTGTCGCTGACCGGCCTGGCCGGGGCGTACCTCCGGCTTGTCGACGCCGAGCCCGGCTCGGCGCCGCGCGTGGTGGCCGACGCCATGCGCGCGCACCCGGAGATCGTGGGTGGCACCCAGGCCGACGACACCCGGCTGATGCGCGGCGTCCCGGGCCTACTGGCCAAGGTCGGTGCCGAGGGCGTGTTCGCGGTGGCGCTACCGGGCGTCGGCGCCGTCGCGCTGAAGATCGACGACGGTGCCGACCGCGCCCGGATGCCGGTGTTGGTCTCCGCGCTGCGCCGGCTCGGCGTGGACGCGCCGGTGCTGACCGAGTACGCGGAGGTGCCGCTCTTCGGCGGCGGGGTCCCGGTCGGCGCGGTCCGCCCGCTCTGGTGACACCACCGGTCCGGCGACCCGGCTCGGCGGCCAACGCCGGAACGAGCGCTACACCGCACGGGTGCAGCGCTCGTCGCGGTAGGTCCGCCGGCGGGTGGTGCTCTCGGCCGCCTGACGTCGCCGCGGTCGGGCCCGCTGCGGGCCTTAGCTCAGGAAGTCGAGCAGTGCGGCGTTGACCGGCTCCGGACGCTCCAGCGGCAGCAGGTGCGCGGCGTCCGGCACGTCGGGCAGTCGTACCGCGCCGGGGACCTCGGCGGCGATCCGGTCGGCGAGTCGACTGATGTCCGGCACGTCCGCGGCACCGGCGGTGACCAGGACGGGCATCCTCAGCTCGCCGAGGCGGCCGATCGCCGGTGGCGTCAGCTCGCCCACCTCGACCGCGCCGAGCGCCAACTCGGCGGCGAGGGCGCGCTGGTCCATCTCCTGCGCGAACGCGAGCAGTTCCGGGTCGACGTCCTCCGGTCGGCGGGTCGGGCCCACCACCCAGAACCGCACCTCGCCGGCCGCCCCGGCGACGAAGTCGTCGGGATCGACCTCCCCGACCAGGCTGTCCCAGAGGTCGTTGGCCTCCTCGGACCACTCGTTGCCGGAGACCGCGGTGTCGAACAGCGCGAGCGCGCTCACCCGGTCGGGGTGGGCCAGCGCGGTGTCGATGGCGACCGACCCGCCGAAGGAGCAGCCGACCAGGGCGGCCCGGGGCAGGTCGAGCGCGTCCAGCAGCCCGGCCACGTCGTCGTGGTGTGCGAACGGGGTCGGGGGCAGCTCAGAATCTCCGTAGCCGCGCAGGTCCGGAACGATCACCCGGTGCCGGGCGGCGAGCGCGGGCAGCTGCCCCCGCCACATCCGCCGGTCGGCGATGCCGGCGTGCAGCAGCACGACGGGCGAACCCGTGCCGGCCTCGTCGTACGCGATGCTTGCTCCATTGACTGTGATCTTGTGCACGAACGGACCGTACGGATCGGCGAAGCGGTGTGCAAACGGGTGCTGAGACGTTGCTAACTGTGGCTAGCGTTTTGCTTGCAAGAGCTAGCGCGGCCGGTTAGCGTCGCTGTCATGGCCACACCGAAGGACCTTCCCGACGTCGGCGGGTTCATCCGCGATCTGCGGCGCAACGCCAAGATCTCGCTGAGGCAGCTCGCCGAACAGGCGGGGGTCAGCAATCCGTACCTCAGCCAGATCGAGCGCGGCCTGCGCAAGCCGAGCGCCGAGGTGCTTCAGCAACTGGCGAGCGCGCTGCGGGTGTCCACCCCCGCGATGTACCTGCGCGCCGGTCTGCTCGACGACAAGGAAGGCCACGGCGTGCTCGCCGCCATCGCCGTGGACGCCGACCTGACGATGGCCCAGAAGCAGTCGCTCAGCCAGATCTACGAGACGTTTCGTCGGGAGAACGCCCGGCTGACCGAGGCTCGGGCCGACGCCGACGCCGAGGGCACCGGCGCGGCCACCCCGACCGGCGCGACCATCGCGACCACCCCGACCGACGTGGCCACCCCGGCCGGCGCGACCACCCCGACCGACGTCGCCGACCAGCCCGCCGACGTGGCCAACCTGGCCGCCACCGGCCCCACCACCGCAGGCGGCACCCCGACCGAGGCCGTGCTCGAGTCGGTTGCCGTCACCGAGGCGGGCGCCGCCCCCGCCCCGCGCAGCACCAGCACCCCCGAAAAGAAGGCCGCCGCGGCGGCCGAGGAGGAGACGTCATGAGCGAGCCGAAGACCAACCGCATCCCCGCCCCGATCTACGCCGCCGCCGGCGCCGGTGAGTTGGCCATCGAGCAGCTGCGCAAGCTGCCCGCCGTGGTCGGCGTCCTCGGCACCCGGGTCGTCGCCGACCTGGGTGGTCGGGCCGTGCTGACCGGCTTCGAGTTGCGTCAGAAGGCCACCGAGACGCTGCGTACCGCCAATGAGACGGCCGGGACGCTGCGCGACCGGGCGCAGGCCGAGTTGGACCTGACCAAGCTCCGCGAGTCGGCCGACCTGGCCAAGCTCCGCGAGGTTGCCGACCTGGCCAAGCTGCGTGAGGCCACCGACCTGGACAAGCTGCGTGCCGCCGCGACCCGCAACGCCATCATGGTGTTCGCGAGTGCGCAGGCCGCCCAGGAGCGGGCCTTCGCCGCGTACGGTGCGCTTGTCGCCCGTGGTGAGCGGGTCGTCGGCGCCGGTGTGCTGGAGGCCGCCGAGACGGTCAACGCCGACATCGAGGCCACCCAGGCCGTGACGCCCGTCACCACGGCCCCGGCCGCCACGGCCACCGCGCCGGCCGAGGTGCTGACCCCGGCCGAGGTGCCGACCCCGGCCGACGTGGCCGAGATCGCCGAGGCCAAGCCGGCCGCCGTCAAGAAGGCAGCCCGTGCCCCGAAGGCCCCCAAGCCGGCCGCGACCCCGTCGGCGAAGCTGCCCGGGGCCACCAAGCGGACCCGCCCGACGGCCGAGTAGTTCGACCGTTCGACGACCCCGGCGGCGTCCTTGTCGGACGTAGCCGGGGTCGTGGACATAAACTTGCCGGCATGGCCAACGCCGCGCCGATCTTCGCCTTCGCCGTCCGTGAAGTGATCCAGCTGATCCTGCTCGTCTTCGCGCTGATCGTCCAGGGTGTCGCCCTGGTGCACGCGATCACGCAGCGCTCCGACGCCTTCCCGGCCATCGGCACGCTACCCAAGGGCGGCTGGATCGCCATCCTGGCGGTCTGCCTCGTGCTCACCCTGCTCGGCTTCGGCCCGATCAGCCTCTTCGGACTTGTCGGCATCGCCGCCGGTCTGATCTACCTCCTCGATGTCCGAGTCGGCCTCCGCGAACTCGGTGACGGCAAAGGGTCCTGGTGAGAGGTTTCCGCTGGCCACCCCCACCGGACAGCGGGCCCCGCACCTGGGGCCCCGGCCCCGGTGGGCCGCGGACCGGCCGACCGGCGCTGCCGGAGCCGGAGACCGAGCTGGTCACCACCCCGCACGACGTACGGCTGGAGCGGTTGGTCACCGGCACCGGTAACCCGGTCACCGTCTTCGCGCACGGGCTGGGCAACGGCATCGCCACCACCCGCCCGTTCGGCAGCGGGGTGACCGGCCGCAAGGTGTTCTTCCAGTTCCGGGGGCACGGCCGTTCCGATGCCCCGGACGGGTCGTGGGACTACCTGGACCTGGCCCGGGATCTGCGCGCGATCGCGGACCTCGGCGGGGCCAGCCGGGCGTTCGGCGCGAGCCTCGGTGCGGGTGCCCTCTGTCGCCTGCTCGCGGAGAGCCCGGAGCGTTTCGAGAAGCTTGTCTTCTTCCTGCCGGCGGCGCTCGACGAGCTGCGCGGGCCGGTCGCCCACGAACGGATCATGGGTCTGTTGGAGGCGGTGGAGAGCGGGGACGCGTCGGCGGTCGCCGACGTCGTCTCCCTGGAGATGCCCCCGGCGGTGCGCAACACTCCGGCCGGCTGGGCGTACCTGCGGCAGCGGCTCGACCAACTGCTGCGCGACGGTTTGGCCGGAGGGCTGGCCACGCTCGCGGCGCAGACGTCGCTGCGCCAGATCGGTGACCTGGCGGCGGTTACCGCGCCGGCGCTGGTCATCGGCTGCGTGGGCGACGACCTGCATCCGGTCGAGGTCGCCGAGCGACTCGCCGCCGCGCTGCCGCAGGCCACCCTGCACGTGTACGACAGGCCGGGCGTCCTCTGGACGGAGCGCGCCGACCTGCGGGAGCGCATCGCCGGCTTCCTCAACGAGTAACGTGCCCTGTCATGGGTGTCACACAACACGGCCGCACACACCGACTCGACCTCGCCGACCCGACCCTGCGCGAGTGGACCTGTACGGTCCTGCACGCCGACCCGGAGCAGGGCATCGTGCTGGACCGATCGGCGTTCTACCCGGGCGGCGGCGGCCAACCACCGGACCACGGCGTGCTGCTGTGGCAGGGCGTGCAGACCCGGATCGTCGGCACCCGCAAGGGCGACGACCTCTACCTGATCCCCGCCGAGGGTGACCCGCTGCCGCCGGCCGGCACCGAGGTCGTCGGCGCGCTGGAGGACGAGCGCCGCAGCCGGCTGATGCGTACCCACTCGGGCCTGCACGTGCTCTGCGGTGTGGTGTTCCGCGACTTCGGCGCGCTGGTGACCGGAAACTCGATGGAGCCGGGCGAGGCCCGGATGGACTTCAACCTCCCCGAGGTGCCCCCGGACTTCAAGAGCCGCATCGAGGAGTTGGTCAACGCCGAGGTGGCCGCCGACCGGGCGGTCGCCACCCGGGTGCTGCCGCGTACCGAGGCGCTGGCCCTGCCGGACATCATCCGTACCCAGTCCAACCTCATTCCGCCGGACGAGCAGGAGGTCCGGATCGTCGACATCGTCGGGCTGGACGTGCAGGCCGACGGCGGCACCCACGTCGCGTCCACCGCGCAGATCGGCAAGGTGCAGGTGGTCAAGGTGGAGAGCAAGGGCCGGGCCAACCGCCGGGTACGCGTCCGACTTGTCGATTGACAAATTCGGACGGCGGTTGTCAGGTATCGCTGACAATCTCGCAGGTATGACACAGCCGCTCGTAGGAAAGATCGCGCTCGTCGCCGGTGCCACCCGGGGTGCGGGCCGGCAGATCGCCGTCCAGCTCGGCGCCGCTGGTGCCACCGTCTACGCCACCGGTCGCAGCAGCCGCGCCGGCCGTTCGGAGATGGACCGGCCGGAGACCATCGAGGAGACCGCCGAGCTGGTCACCGCGGCCGGCGGCACCGGCATCGCCGTGCGGGTCGACCACCTGGTGCCCGAACAGGTCCGCGACCTGGTCGCCCGGATCGACGCCGAGCAGGGCCGACTCGACGTGCTGGTCAACGACATCTGGGGCGGCGACCCCCTGGTGACCTGGGAAAAGCCGGTCTGGGAGCAGCCGCTGGAGGCGGGTTTCCGCACCCTGCGACTGGCCATCGACACGCACATCATCACCAGCCACTTCGCCCTGCCCCTGCTGATCCGTAAGCCCGGCGGTCTGGTGGTGGAGATGGGCGACGGGACCAAGGCGTACAACGACGAGAACTACCGGCTGTCGGTCTTCTACGACCTGGCCAAGGTCTCGGTCAACCGGCTCGCCTTCAGCCAGGCGCACGAGCTGAAGCCGCACGGCTGCACGGCGGTGGCGCTCACCCCCGGGTGGATCCGCTCCGAGGCGATGCTGGAGCACTTCGGCGTCACCGAGGACAACTGGCGCGACGGTGCCGCCACCGACCCGAACTTCCTCATCTCGGAGACCCCGGCCTTCGTCGGCCGGGCGGTGGCCGCGCTCGCCGCCGACGAGGAGAAGGACCGCTGGAGCGGCAGGTCCGTCGACGCCGGCACGCTGTCCAAGGTGTACGGGTTCACCGACCTCGACGGCAGCCAACCAGAGGGCTTCCGCTACATCACCGAGGTGGTCGACGCGGGTAAGCCGGCGGACGTCACCGGCTACCGGTAGAGCGCGCCGAGGCGGTCGGCCGCCTCGGCGAACAGCTTCCGCAGCTCGGGTGGATCGAGCACCTCCACCTCGGGGCCGAGCCCCAGCAGTTGGTGGTACGCCACCTGGACCGACTCGACGGGCAGCCGGGCCACCACCCAGCCCTGCCCGTCGGGCGGACTGGCGGCGGCGACCAGTTCGTCGTACACGAAGGGGGCATCGACCAAGTGCCGGAGCTGGCGCAGGCCGGCGGGGCTGAGCCGGACGGCGACCTCGGCCCGCAGCATGGTCCGCAGGAACGACCCGGCCTGCTCGCGCCAGTGCCCGGCCAGGTCGAAACCCCCGTCGCGGTCGAAGTGCTCCTCGCCCACCTCGACCCCGGTGACCCGGTCCACCCGGTAGGTGCGCACACCGTCGCCGACCCGGCCGACCAGATACCAGACCCCACTCTTCAGGACCAGTCCGTACGGCTCGACCCGGCGGCTCACCTCCCGGTCGCCGCGCCGGTAGCGCAATTCCACCACCCGGTCCGCCCAGACCGCCCGGGCCAGCTCGGGAAGCCAGAGCGGTGGCGCGGTCTCCCGGAACCAGCCCGGTACGTCCAGGTGGAACCGCTGCCCGGTACGGGCCGGGGCGTCGCGCAGGGCGGGTGGCAGCGCGGCGAGCACCTTCAGCTCGGCGGACGCGACCGCGTCGGCGAGGCCCATCTCGCCGGCCGGCCCGGGTAGGCCGCTGAGGAAGAGCGCCTCCGCCTCGTCCCGGCTCAGCCCGGTCAGTCGGGTGCGGTAGCCGCCGAGCAGCCGGTAACCGCCGGCCCGACCCCGGTCGGCGTACACCGGCACCCCGGCGGCGGAGAGGGCCAGCACGTCCCGGTAGACGGTCCGCTCGGAGACCTCCAACTCCCGCGCCAGCTCGCTCGCGGTCATCGACCCGCGCGACTGCAACAGCAACAGCAACGAGATCAGTCGGGAGGCACGCACCCGCCCATCCTGCCCCGCTCACCGTCGGGCGGATCCGATCACCGCTCGCTAGGCTGCTCGATCGTGGATGCCAGCAGAATCGCCAGCCCGGTGACCGGGGTCGTCGGACGCTTCCTCGCCGGGGCGGGGCTGCTCCTGCGCGGGCTGGGCCTCTACGTCCGCAGCCCGGGGTTGATGCTGCTCGGCATCGTGCCGGCGCTGATCTCCGGTGCGCTGTTCCTGGCCGCGCTCGCCACGCTCGTGTACTTCGTGGACGACCTCGCCGCGCTCGTCACCCCGTTCGCCGACGACTGGTCGAGCACCTCCCGCAGCCTGGTCCGGGTGATCGCCGGGCTGGCCTTCCTGGGGGTTGGCGGCCTGCTCGGAGTGCTCACCTTCACCGCGGTGACCCTGGTCATCGGCGACCCGTTCTACGAGAAGATCTCCGAGCAGGTCGAGCAACGGTACGGCGGCACGCCCGGCGCGGTGGACGTGCCCTTCTGGTCGTCGCTGCGCCGCAGCCTCGCCGACTCGGTACGGCTGGTGGCGCTCACGGCGCTGGTCGGGATTCCGCTGTTCCTCGCCGGCTTCATCCCGGTGGTCGGGCAGACTGTCGTTCCGGTCATCGGGGCGGCGGTAGGCGGGTGGTTCCTCGCCGTGGAGCTGGTCGGTGCACCGTTCTACCGGCGGGGGATGCGGCTGCCGCAGCGCCGGACGATCCTGAAGACCGACCGAGCCACCTCGCTCGGTTTCGGGGTGGCGGTCTTCCTCTGCTTCCTCATCCCGCTCGGCGCGGTGCTGATCATGCCGGCGGCGGTCGCCGGTGCCACCCTGCTGGCCCGTCGATCGTTGGGCCAATCGATCGAGAGGGACTGACATGGAGATCACCCTGGTCGAGGGGGACATCACCACCCAGCGGGTGGACGCCGTCGTGAACGCCGCGAACTCCTCCCTGCTCGGCGGCGGTGGCGTCGACGGCGCGATCCACCGGCGCGGCGGGCCGGCCATCCTGGCCGAGTGCCGGGCGCTGCGGGCGTCCCACTACGGCAGGGGCCTGCCCACGGGTCAGGCGGTGGCGACCACGGCCGGGGAGCTGCCGGCCCGCTGGGTGATCCACACCGTCGGGCCGGTCTGGTCGGCCAGCGAGGACCGGTCGGCGTTGCTGCGCGACTGCTACGCCAACAGCCTGCGGGTGGCCGACGAGCTGGGCGCGTCCACTGTGGCGTTCCCGCTGATCTCCGCCGGCATCTACGGCTGGCCGCTCGACGACGCGGTCCGGCAGGCGCTGTCGGTGCTGCGCTCGGCCACGCCGGTCGCCGTCACCGGGGCACGCCTGGTGCTCTTCGGCGCCGACACCCACGCGACAGCCCGCCAGCTCTTCGACGCTGCCTGACGGCGGCCCCCGCCGCTCCTGCGGCTACTCCCGCCTCGATCAGGTCAGGTCGGCCAGGCAGGACCACTGGGACGTCACCGGTCGGTAGCCCAGGCGGGCGTTGATCGCCAGCATGGGCGCGTTGGCCTCGTCGTTCGAGGTGTACGCGACGCGCACGCCGTTGGCGGCCGCTCGGTGCAGCGCCGCCGTCTTGGCCAGCCGGGCCAGTCCACGTCCCCGGTACGCCGGAACGCTGCCCGTGTAGTCCGACCACATCCGGTCCCCGTCCCGCTTCACGAGGCTGAAGGCGGCCACCACGCCGTCGACCTCGGCGGCGACGCTGGCCGTCTTGTCCAGCCCGAGGTTGTCCCACACGTCGTACTGCCAGCTCTCGTAGCTCTTCGCGTCGACCGGCACGTCGCTCGGTTCGTCGACGGCCGAGGCCACGTCCGCCACGTACAGCAGGTGCGGGTCCACATCGGCGATCGGACGCAGCCGTACGCCGGGGGGAGGCTCGGGCAGCGCGGGTGCCGGATTCAGGTCGAGCGCCGAGTAGCGAACCTCTCGGCTGGGCTCGTAGCCGTGTCGACGGGCGAACGGCAGCGCATCCGGCAGTGCCATCGCACGTACCCGGCGGATTCCCAACGGGCGGAGGTAGTCGGTCGCGGCGGTCAGCAACGCCGTCCCGATGCCCCGCCGCCGGTGCTCCGGGTGCACGTGCAGCAGGTTGATGCCACCGACGTCCGCCGCTGCGGTCGTCCCGATGCGTTCGGCGGACACCCAACCGACCACGCGATCGTCGGCTTCGGCGACGAACGCGGTCCAGTCCTCCTCGGGCGGCGGCTCGGCGATCATCTTCCGGGTCGACTCGACCCCGCGCACGAGGTACGGGAAGACCGTCGCCCGCAGGGCCACCACCGCCGGGGCGTCGTCCGGCTGCGCCACACGGATCCGCATGTCAGGCCCCCGCCCGTACGGCGGCGACGGCCTCGACCTCGACGAGCTGGTCGGGGTAGCCGAGCACGGTGACGCCGAGCAGGGTGCTGGGCGGGTCGTGGTCGCCGAAGAAGTCGCGCACCACCTCCCAGACGGTCACCAGGTCGGCCTGCCGGGAGGACGCCACGTACACGGTGGTCTTGACGACGTCGGTGCGGGTGGCACCGGCCGCCGCGAGGGCGGTCTGGAGATTCGCCAGCACCTGCCGGGCCTGTGCGGCGTGATCGCCCGGCGCGACGGTGCGACCCTCGGCGTCCAGCGGGCACGCGCCGGCGGTGAAGACCAGTCGGGCGGTTGGCTCGACGGTGGCCGCGTACGCGTATTCGGCGACGTCGGATAGTGCGGGGACGCGCAGCAACGCGACATGATCAGGCATGGTGGCGAGGCTAACGATGATCGCCCGCCGCAGCGAGGAGTTAAGCCCGCGCCCGGCACGCCGAGGAGGCAGCAACTTCAGGGTTGTTGGTGCCTCCGGACGCCGTGAGGCGCCAACAACCCCGAAGTTGTGCGGATCTTGCCGCGGGCACGCGGCACGCGGGGCCGGGTGCGACCGGTCAGGCGGAGGCGCGGCGGATCAGTTCGGTGGGGAGCATGACCGCCTGCTCGATCGTCTCCCCGGCGGCCAGCCTGAGTAGTTGACGGGTCATCCGCCGGCCGAGTTCCACGATCGGCTGCCGGACGGTGGTCAGCGGTGGCTCGGTGTACGCGGCGGTCTCGATGTCGTCGAAGCCGACCACGGCGACGTCCTCCGGCACCCGCCGGCCGGCTTCGCGCAGCGTCCGCAGTGCGGCGTGTGCCATCAGGTCGGAGGCGGCGAAGACGGCATCCAGGTCGGGGTGCTCGGTGAGCAGTTGACGCATCGCCGCCGACCCGGACTCCCGGGTGAAGTCACCGACGGCGATCAGCTCGGGCAGCCCCGCGTCGGTTACCGCGCTGCGGTAACCGCTGAGCCGTTCGATGCCGGCGACCATGTCCTGCGGGCCGGCGATGGTGGCGATCCGCCGACGACCGCTGTTGATCAGGTGTCGGATGGCCGCGGTCACGCCGGCCACGTGGTCGACGTCGACGTACGGCACGGGCACGTCGCCGAGCGGCCGGCCGCTGACCACCACCGGGATGCCGAGCCGGGCGAGCGTGCCGGGCAGCGGGTCGGCACCGTGCAGCGAGGCGAAGAGCACCCCGTCGACGTGCCGGCCGGTGGTGTACCGCTCGACCCGGTGGTGCCCGGCCGGTGAGCCGGCGAGCATCAGCACCAGTTGCTTGTCTGCCGCCTCCAGCTCCTGGCTGACGCCGCGGATGATGCCAGGGAAGACCTGGTCGTCGGAGAAGACCCGGGTGGCCGCCTCCGGCATGACCAGGGCGACCGAGTCGGTGCGTTGGGTGACCAGGCTGCGGGCGGCGAGGTTGGGCACGTACCCCAACTCGGCGACGGCCCGGGTGACCGCCTCCCGGATCGGCTCGGCGACGGTGGTGGAGCCGTTGACCACTCGGGACACGGTGGCCCGGGACACCCCGGCCCGCGCCGCCACCGCTTCGAGCGTCGGCCGTTGCGCCGTCGTCATCGTGCCTTCCCCCCGCTCGTCACAGCCCGTTCCGGGAAACACCCCGCGCCGCTGGGTCAGGTGGTCGACGCGCCGCGTCCCGAACCGTTCGCGGTGACCCTCGGCCCAGTAGAGGTGTCCAGGAATGACCATACGAGAAGACCGCCACGGCAGAGCGCCCCGCCGAGGGTGGCCGATGCGGCACGCCCTGTCAAGAGAGCGCTCTCTCGGGTCCACGACTCCCGACCCGATCGAGGGCGCCACCCGGCGGGGTGACGCCCTCGATCATGCCGAATCGATCACTTGGCCCGCAGGCCGTCCAGCAGGGCACGATCGCCGGCAACGACAAGCGTCTCGAAGCTCACCCGGCCCCAGAGCGCCAGCAACAGGTCGCTCGCCGTGCCGCTGACCTGCGCCCGAGCGTGATGATCGTCGTGATCGAAGATGGTCGCCGTGTCGAGCAGCGCCACCCCCTCGCCGCGCAGCCGCAAATACCACTCCTGAGCCGCGTCGGTCGCGGTGAGCTGCACCACCCCGCGCCAGTCGCCCGGCGTCCGCCGCCGACCCGCCGGCAGCCAGGTGTCCAGCACCTCGCTCACCCCGTCGGCCGCGAGCTTCGCCTCCACCGGATCACCGGCGGCGATGGCGAGCTGGGCATCCCACCGGTGCACAGCCGTCTCGTGCGCCATCCGACGCGGCCAGAAGCCGGCCTTCTTCGGCTGCGGGGCCCAGTTCCACGCCGGTGCCTCCGGGTCGAGCCCGTCGAAGACGGTCATCAGCCTGTCGTACCCCTGCTGCCACAGCTGGAGCGGGCTCACGCCCGGGTCCGCCGCAAGCGGTTCCCGGCGGGCCGGCTGAGCGGTCTGGCCGGACCCGGCGAACGACGAAACCCAGTGGTAGACGCCAGCGAGGTGCAGTGTGAGGTCGTTGACCGTCCAGCCCGGACAAGACAGAACCGGTGTCTCCGGCGGTGCCTCGGCCACCGCCGCCGCGAACGCCGGGCCCTCCGCTCGGAGCGCACCGATCCAGAAATCCTTGCTGCCCTGCAGTCTGCTCATCGCCATCCTCCCGGGGGTGCCGGGCGACCAGTGGGTGCCACGGCTATCAGTCAGCCTAAGGTGAAGGGCGTGCCAGACGCCTCCGCCCAGCCGACAACCGAAGCCGATCGTGCCATCCCCGGTCCACTGGCCAACTACACCACTCTACGGATGGGTGGGCCGGCCGAGCGGATCGTGACCGCCGGCAGTGCCGACGAGATCGTCCGGGCCGTCCGGGCCGCGGACGAGCCGGTCCTGATCCTGGCCGGTGGCAGCAACGTCGTGGTCGGCGAGCCGGGCTTCGCCGGCACCGTCGTGCTGGTGCGCTCCCGTGGCCTGAGCGTCGTCGCCGAGGACGCCGAATCCGTCACGGTACGGGTCGACGCCGGTGAGCCGTGGGACGACCTGGTCGCCGCCACGGTGGCCAACGGCTGGGCCGGGCTGGAATGCCTCTCCGGCATCCCCGGCTCGACCGGCGCCACCCCGATCCAGAACGTCGGCGCGTACGGCCAGGAGGTCGCCGAGACGATCACCGGCGTCGAGGTGTACGACCGGGTCGAGGGCGCCCGCCACACCATCCCCGCCGCCGACTGCGGGTTCGCCTACCGGGGCAGCATCTTCAAGTACCGGGACCGCTGGGTGGTGCTGTCCGTCGACTTCCGACTCACCCGGTCCCCGCTCTCCGGCCCGGTGCGCTACGCCGAGTTGGCGCGTGCGCTCGGTGTCGAGGTGGGCGACCAGGTGCCGTTGGCGGACGCCCGAGCGGCGGTGCTGCGGCTGCGCGCGGGCAAGGGCATGGTGCTCGACGCCACCGACCCGGACACTCGTTCGGTCGGTTCCTTCTTCACCAACCCGGTGCTGGACCAGGCGACGTACGAGCTGCTCCTGGAGCGCTCCGCCGAGTTGGGCGACCCGCCCGCCTGGCCGGGAGCCGACGGCCTGGTCAAGGTGAGCGCGGCCTGGCTGATCGACAAGGCCGGTTTCACCAAGGGGCACCCCGGCGAGGGCGGAGTCTCGATCTCCAGCAAGCACACCCTCGCCCTGACCAACCACAGCGGCACGGCCAGCACCGACGACCTGCTCACCCTGGCCCGAGACATCCGCGACACGGTGCAGGCCCGCTTCGGCGTAACCCTCCACCCCGAACCAGTCCTCATCAACTGCACCCTCTAACCCCACCCCAAACCCACCCACCCCACCCACCCCCACCCCCCGCTCTTGTCGATCAAGGAGTTGTGGTGGGGGACGTTTACCCCGATCGGGGTTAAAGCGGCCACCACAACTCCATGATCAACGCGGTCGGGCTGGCGAGGCGCGGGTGGGCGAGGGGTGGGCGGGGCGGGTGGGTTACGGGAGGGTGGGGAGGGGCCAGGGGAGGGTTAGTTCGCCCTGGCGCCAGCGGGTGGGGTTGTTGAGGATGGGCCAGCCTGACTCGCGGAGACGCGTTACCGCTCGCAGCCATCGTTGGCGGGGGCCGAACGTGGCGTACGGGGCGGCGGCCTGCCAGGCGTCGTCCAGAGCGCGGATCAGATCGTGCACCCGCTCACCGGGGACGTTGCGATGGATCAGCGCCTTGGGCAGTCGCTCGGCCAACTCGGCAGGGCTGCCCAGCGTGGTGAGCTTCGCGGCCAGGGTCAGCGTCCGTGGGCCGTCGGCGTCGATCAGCAGCCAACTGGCGAGCCGCCCCAACTCGTCGCACGTGCCCTCGACGAGCACCCCGCCCGGGGCGAGCGCGGCAGTCATCGTCCGCCAGGCCTCCGGGACCTCGCTCTCGTCGTACTGTCGAAGCACGTTGAACGCGCGGACCAGCACCGGCCGGAGCCCGGCCAACTCGAACCCACCCCGGGCGAACGTCAGGCCGGGCGGATCGGCGGCCGGGGCCGCGGCGGCCACCCGGGCGGGGTCGATCTCCAACCCCACCAGCCGTACGTCGGGACGAACCCCCGCCGCCAGCCGAGCGCGCAACTCCACAGCGGTCACCGGGTTGGCGCCGTAGCCGAGGTCGACCACCAGGGGGTCTTCCGCCGCCAACAGTCGGTCGGCGCAGGTGGCGACGATCCAGTTGTCCACCCGACGGAGCCGGTTCGGGTTGGTCGTGCCACGCGTGACCACACCGAACGGCCGGCGCCGCGCCCCGCCGCTCACTCCGCACCCTGCCCGGTCGGCGCTCGTTCGCGACTGCGGGGCTCGCAGACCCGGCTCACTCCTCGCGCTTCACGGCGTCGTCTCTGTTCGCGACTGCGGGGCTCGCAGACCCGGCTCACTCCTCGCGCTTCACTGACCGACCCGGTGGACCTTGTGCTGTGCGGCCTGCGCCCGCGGCCGGACCACCAGCCGGTCGATGTTGACGTGCTCGGGGCGGGTGGCGCACCAGGCGATGCAGTCGGCGACGTCCTCGGCCACCAGCGGCCCCGGCACCCCGGCGTAGACGGCGGCGGCCCGTTGCACGTCACCCTCGAAGCGGACCAGCCCGAACTCCTCGGTCTGCACCATGCCCGGGTCGATCTCGATCACCCGCAACGGTCGGCCGCACAACTCCAGGCGGAGCGTGCCGGCGATGGCGGTCTGCGCGTGCTTCGCGGCGGCGTAGCCGCCCCCGCCCTCGTACACCGTCAGGCCGGCGGTCGAGGAGACCACCACGATGGTGCCGGAGCCGGACGCCTCGAGCGCCGGCAGCAGCGCCTGGGTGACCCGCAGCGTGCCGAGCACGTTCACGTCGTACATCCACTGCCAGTCGGCGACCGAGCCGGACTCCACCGGGTCCAGCCCGCGCGCCCCGCCGGCGTTGTTGACAAGTAGGGTGACCGGCCCGGGGGCCTGGGCGGCGGCCTCGGCCAGCCCGGCCACCGACTCGTCCGACGTGATGTCGCAGGTCACGGCGGTGGCCTGCCCGCCGGCGGCGGTGATGTCGGCGACCAGGTCGGCGAGCCGCTCGGCGCGACGGGCGGCGGCGAGCACGTGGAAGCCCTCGGCGGCGAGCCGGCGGGCGGTGGCCGCGCCGATTCCGCTGGACGCTCCGGTGACGATGGCGACAGGGGTCATTGCGACATTGTCCCCCCGCCCGTGGGACCCGAGCGGACCGGGCGGGGCGGCCATCGATGGGCGTGCGGTGATGAGGTCCGTCACCCCCGGGACCCGCGCCGGGGAATTTCCGAAGCCCGATGGGGAAGATGACACCTGGCGTACAGGTTGACCGAGAAGCACCGGTCGTGCGAGATGGCATCTACCGTGACAAAGGAGCGGATGTGGCGGAACTGCACACCGGTGTCGGGCGTCAGCGAGGTGCCCAACCGTGGCCCCGGCCTCGCCGTATCGCCACCCTTTCGGTGCACACCTCCCCCCTGCACCAGCCCGGCACGGGCGACGCCGGCGGCATGAACGTCTACATCCTCGAGGTCGCCCGGCGACTCGCCGAAGCCAACGTCGAGGTGGAGATCTTCACCCGGGCCACCTCCGGCGACCTGCCCCCGGTCGTCGAGATGGCACCCGGGGTGCAGGTCCGCCACATCACCTCCGGCCCCCTGGAGGGCCTCACCAAGGAAGAGCTGCCCGGTCAGCTGTGCGCCTTCAGCGCCGGGGTGCTGCGCGCCGAAGCGTCCCGCCCGCCCGGGCACTACGACCTGATCCACTCCCACTACTGGCTCTCCGGCCAGGTCGGCTGGCTGGCCAAGGAGCGTTGGGGGGTGCCGCTGGTGCACACCGCGCACACCCTGGCGAAGGTCAAGAACGCCCAGCTCGCGGCCGGCGACCGGCCCGAGCCCAAGGCCCGGGTGATCGGCGAGGAGCAGGTGGTCGCCGAGGCGGACCGCCTGGTCGCCAACACCCGGGTCGAGGCCGGTGACCTCGTCGACAGGTACGACGCCGATCCGGCCCGGGTGTCCGTCGTACAGCCGGGTGTCGACCTGGGCCGGTTCCGGCCCGCGCCGGGCGACCGGTCCGCGGCCGCCCGCGCGGCCCGCCGCCGGCTGGGGCTTCCAGCCGATGGGTACGTGGTTGCCTTCGTCGGTCGGATCCAGCCGCTCAAGGCCCCCGACGTGCTGATCCGCGCGGTTGCCGCCCTGCGCGAACGCGACCCGGCGCTGGCCGCCCAGGTGACAGTGGTGATCTGCGGCGGGCCCAGCGGCAGCGGACTGGACCGTCCGACCGCACTGATCGAGCTGGCTGCCACACTCGGTGTCGCCGACGGGGTGCGGTTCCTGCCACCGCTCACCGGGGACGACCTGCCGGCCCTGTACCGGGCGGCCGATCTCGTCGCGGTCCCGTCGCACAACGAATCGTTCGGGCTGGTCGCCCTCGAGGCGCAGGCCTGCGGTACGCCGGTGCTGGCCGCCGCCGTCGGAGGGCTGGTCACCGCCGTGCGGGATGAGGTCAGTGGCGTACTGATCGACGGCCACGACCCGGTCGACTGGGCCCGCGCGCTGGGCCGCCTGCTGCCGAACCCGGCCCTCCGGGCGGTGCTGGGCCGCGGGGCCGAGCAGCACGCCCGACACTTCTCCTGGGACCGTACGGTGGCCGGCCTGCTCGGCGTCTACGGCGAGGCGATCGCCGCACACCGGGACCGGCTCGCGGCCGACTTGGCAGGCGACCCGGCACTCTCCTGCTCCTGGTGATCCGTGGGCGTCGGCTGACCGAGGGGGGTCGCCTGAACCGGGGGCGTTGCCGCCAACCGGTGCGCGGGCCGGGTCGGTCGTAGAGTGGGTCCGGTGAGCCCGAAGAGCGATCTTGCGACCCTGATCGAGTCGGTCTGTGCCGAGCGGGAGTTGGCCTGGGAGTCGACCGGCCCCGGCTCGTACGCGGTGACCCTGCCGGGCACACACAAACTCAAGACGGTCTGCAACCTGATCGTCGGCGAGCACGCGCTGCGGATCGAGGCGTTCGTGATGCGCCAGCCGGACGAGCGCCGCGAGGAGCTGTGGGCCTGGCTGTTGCAGCGCAACGCCCGGATGTACGGCGTCTCCTTCTCCACCGACGCGGTCGGCGACGTCTACCTGACCGGTCGGGTCAACCCGGCCGGCGTGGACGCCGACGAGTTGGACCGGCTGCTCGGTTCCGTGCTCACGTACGCCGACGAGTCGTTCGACACGATGCTGGAGATCGGTTTCGGCAGTTCGATCCGCCGCGAGTACGAGTGGCGGGTCAAGCGTGGCGAGTCGACCGCCAACCTGGCCGCGTTCGCCCACCTCTTCGAGCCCTCCGGCTCGGGCCCCGACCCAGCCTGACCGCCCCCGCGCTCCCGCGCCAAGATCTGCGCAACTTCCCCGTTGTTGCTGCCTCCGACCGCCGAGAGACAGCAACATCCCCGATCTTGTGCGGATCTTGACGACTTGCACCGCTCCGGAGCGGAGTTTGGGGCTTCTACCGCCGCCACGGTCACGCTCGAACCAGGAAGTAGTGGCCGCACCCTCGCGCCGATACCACTCGATCCTGGATCGAGCACGATCATGGTGAGTCGTCGGAGGTTCGGACTGCTCCTGACGGGTATGCCGCACCGCGCGGTGCGGCGAGGGACCCCCGCGCGCCGAGGACGGAGTGTCAAGGAGCGGAGCGTCCCATGGCTCAGCGGAACAGCTCAGGTCGCGGCGCGACTGCGACCAGGACGAAGCGACAGGCCGGCAACCAGACGCCGGGTACCCCAGGAGTCTCCGAGTCGGAGATCTCCCGGATGCGGGTGGACGACATCCGCGGGCAACTGCGTAAACGCGGGGTCTCTGGGATCTCCGCGCTGCGCAAGCCCGACCTGGTGAAACAGTTGGTCCGCTCGATGCGGGCCGGCGCGGGTCGGAGCAGCACCGGTCCGACGGGCCGGGCCACCGGCACCCGGGTGTCGGCGGGTCGTGCCGCCGCCACCAAGAAGTCGGCGGCCAGGCCGGCGTCGAGCCGCGCGAAGGCCGCGCCAGCGAACAAGAGCGCGCCCGCGAAGCGGGCCGCCGCGACGAAGGCGACCGCCGCGCGGAAGTCGGCGGCGGCGAAGAGGGCGCCGGCGAAGAAGGCGACAGCTGCGAAGAGGACGACAGCGGCGACGTCGACGGCCGCCCGTAAGACGGCAGCCGCCCGCAAGACCACGGCGGCCCGTAAGACCACGGCGGCCCGTAAGACCACGACGGCCCGTAAGACGACGACGGCCCGTACCGCGCCCGCGGGTAAGGCGCCGGCGAAGAAAGCCCCGGCGCGGCCGGCGGCGAAGCGGGCGGCGCCCGCCACGCGTACCACCGCGAAGCGGGCGGCACCCGCCAAGCGCGCGGCGACCCCGTCGGCCAGCAGTGGCACGACGACCGGTGGGATCCGGACCGGACGGGGTACCGGACGGTCGGTCCGCAGCTCGCAGGTGATCTCGTCGGTCCAGGACCGGCCGGAGCGGCCGGGGCGGAGCCTGATCACCACGAACCACGAGGTGATCCAGCGTTGGGCCCGGGGGCGTGGGGCCAGGCCGGCAACCATCGCGGGGACCGAGCGAGACGGCCGTGCGGGCGTTCTGACCTTCAACATCCCCGGTTACCGGGAAAGTAGCCGAATTCGCGAGATCACCTGGGATGAGTGGTTCTATACCTTTGACCTTCGGCGGCTGAACCTGATTTATCAGGAACAGTTGCGCGACGGCCGGCAGAGCAGCTTTTTCCGGACCGAGTCGCCCGATCGGGAGGACGGCTGAGGTGTTTGCGGGAATGGCTGACGGGTACGCGGCTGTTGTCAGAGACTGAGTCCCGAGCAGCGGATACTCGTCAGTTGTGACCGGCGAGACAGCCGTTCTGGGTTGAATCCAGAATCTGGGCGAACTAGCTTTATTGCACCGCGCCACGCTTGGAAACGTTCGGGGGAGCGGCGGATCGATCAGATCCGCGCACCAGGCGAGGCGCGAGGGGACGGGTGGACCTACCGTTGGGGGACGGTGCCCACCTGTTTGGACCGGCGGCTGAGCGGGCGATGCTTACGGGGGTGAGTGTTGCCCGCCGCCGCCGGCCCCACCGGCGGGCGCCCACCACGACCTCAGGGCCGTGGTGGGCGCTTTGCCGTGTTCCGCCGATCATGCGCTCACCCGGTCCGTGGCCGGCGTCTGCTCCTGGCGCAGCGCGGCGACGTGCCGCTCCCGGGGTGGTCCGGCGAGCAGGTGCCCGACCGCGGCCGCCAGGCCCAGCCCACCCACCAGCAGCCAGTGCCCCTCGCCGAGGTGCTGCAGGCTCACCCCGCCGAGGGTGGGAGCGACGAATGCCGCGGCCGGGAACGTCAGGTAGAAGACCGCCTGGTAGCGCGCGCGTAGCGGCGGCGGTGCCAGGTCGGCGTTGATCTGCGCGTTGGGCGGGGCGGCGAGCATCGAGCCGATCGTCCAGACCACGGCGGCGGTCAGGTAGACGGGCAGTTCGTCGGCGACGGCGAGCACCCCGAAACCGAGCGCGAGCAGCGCGGTGGAGGCGGCCAGTACGACGTCCTTGCGGTGCCTGTCGATCAGCCGGGGCACGAACAGTTGCCCGATCACGATCAGCGCGCCACCGAGCGCCACCACCAGCCCGTACGCCGACGGGCCCAGGCCGTCCGCGCGCATGGCCAGCGGCATGATCGTCGACGTCTGCATGGTGAGCACGGCCAGCGCGAAGGTGAGCCCGACGAAGACCAGGAAGGTGCGGTCGGTGAGCGCGGTGTGCAGTCCCGGTCGACGGGGCCGGATCGCCGTGGGTGTCGGGCTGTCGGCGGGTGGGGCGGTCAGCCGCAGGGTCTCCGGCACCTTCCAGCCGATCACGGCGGCGGCGGTCAGGGTGGCACCGGCGTCGACCAGGAACAGCGCGGTGAAGCTTGCCTCGGCCAGCACTCCGGCGAGCAACGAGGCGACCGCCATGCCCAGGTTGAAGGCCCAGAACTGGAGGTTGAACGCGCGTGAGCGGCGTTCGGCGGGCACCACGTCGACGATCGCCGCGACGAACGCCGGGCTGGGCATCGAGTGGACCACGCCGACGAGTGCCGAGAGCACCGCGATCAGGAGCAGGGGTTTGCTGAAGGCGAGGGCCACCATCAGGCCGGCCGTGGTCAGGTGTGCGGCGAGCAGGGTCGCCCGGCGGCCCCACCGGTCGGCGAGGACACCGCCGAGGAGCACGCCGGCCGCGCCGCCGGCCCCGTACGCGCCGACGACCGTGCCGGCCAGCCCGAGACTCGCGCCGCGTACGTCGGTGAGGTAGAGCGACAGGAACAGCATGGCGAACGCGCCGGCCCGATTGATCAGCAGGCCGGCCCAGAGGTACCAGAAGGTGGCGGGGAGCCCACCTGCGGTGTCGTGCCACAGGCGCCGCAGGGCGTGCACTCGTCCTCCCGACAGTTCGCTTTCTTAACTGTTTCGAGTGCAGAGTAGGAACCCGGGCCGCCCCGGCGCCAGTCGTCAGGCGGCCGCCTCGGCGGGTTGCGGCGTCCGGCGGGTGTCGACAGGTGCCAGCGCCTCGCCGGAGCGGCGCAGCGCGGCGGCCCGCCGCTCCCGGGCCGGGCCGGACACCAGGTGGGCCACCGCGGTCAGTACGCCGAGCGCGGCGCAGCCGTACCAGAGCGTGTCGTTGCCGGCGTGCTCGCGCACCAGGCCGCCGAGGATCGGTGCGCTGGCCCCGGCGATCTGCCAGGACAGGGAGAACACGCCCTGGTAGCGACCGCGCAGCTCGGCCGGCGAGAGTTCGGCGATCAGTGTGGAGTTGGACGGCGAGTTGAGCATCTCGCCGACCGTCCAGATCAGCACGGTCAGCCCGTAGAACCAGGGGGTGCCGGCGAACGCGGTGAGCCCGAACCCGACGCCCATCACCACGGATGCCAGCGCGAGCACGTGGGACCGGCTCCGACCCCGGATCAGTCGGGGCACGAAGAGCTGGCCGACCACGATGAGGACACCGTTGAGCGCGATCACCGAGCCGTAGGTGGCCGGACTCAGGCCGTCGTCGCCCATGGCGATTGGCAGCATCGAGATGTGCTGGAGGAAGACCAGCGCGGCGAACAGGTTGAGTGCCACGAAGCCGAGGTAGACGCGGTCGGTGAGGATCGTGCGCAGGGCGCCGCGGGGAGTGGCGGTGGCGGCGGCCGAACGGGCCTGCCGTGTCTCCGGCACCCGGGTGAAGATGATCAGCGCGGTGACCAGCATGGTCCCGGCGTCGACCACGAAGAGCAGCAGGTAGTCGGCCTGCGCGGCGAGGCCGGCGAGGACCGCGGCGCAGGCGAAGCCCAGATTGATCGCCCAGTAGTTGAGCGAGAAGGCGCGCAGTCGGTCCTTCGCCGGCACCACGTCGATCATCATGGCCCCGAACGCGGGCCGGGCCGCCTCGGCGAACATGCCGAGCAGCAGGGCGCCCAGCGCCACCGCCCAGAGGTCCCGGGCCAGCCCGAGGCCGAGCATCATGGCGGCCGCGCCGACGTGCGCGGTGAGCAACGTCGGCCGGCGGCCCCACCGGTCCGCGAGGGTGCCGCCCACTGTGGTGCCGAACGCGCCGCCGACCCCCCACAGGCCGATCACCAGGCCGGCCTGGGACGCCGAGAAGCCGCGTTCCTGGGTGAGGTAGATGGCGAGGAAGACGAGGACGAACGAGCCGAGCCGGTTGATCAGGGTGCCGGACCACAGGTACCAGAAGGTGGCCGGCAGGCCGCCGGTGGTGTCCCGGAACCAACTCCGCATCGTCCGCATCTGGCGCCCCGCTTGCAAGTAATGACCGCTATGACTGTCGTGCCTTACAACCCTAGTGGCGGGGTGATCCGCTGGTCATCCGCATTTTCACGTGGTGGTCGTCACGACGGCTGCCCGCGTGTCCTCGCGGCGGTTGAGGCAGGATGATCGGCATGACTGCGAGCGAAGGGCCCACCGTCGGGACGCTGGTCCTGCTGCGACACGGTGAGAGCGACTGGAATGCCAAGAACCTCTTCACCGGTTGGGTGGACGTCGACCTGACCGAGAAGGGCGAGGGCGAGGCGCGGCGCGGCGGCGAGCTGCTGCGCGAGCACGGCCTGCTGCCGGACGTCGTGCACACCAGCGTGATGCGCCGTGCGATCCGCACCGCCGAGCTGGCGCTCAACGCCGCCGACCGGCACTGGATCGCCGTGCGCCGGTCGTGGCGGCTCAACGAGCGGCACTACGGCGCCCTGCAGGGCAAGAACAAGAAGCAGACCCTCGACGAGTACGGCGAGGAGCAGTTCATGCTCTGGCGCCGGTCGTACGACACGCCGCCGCCGCCGATCGACGACAACGACGAGTGGTCGCAGGTCGGCGACCCCCGCTACGCGCTGCTGCCGACCGAGCTGATGCCGCGTACCGAATGCCTCAAGGACGTCGTCGAGCGGATGCTGCCCTACTGGTACGACTCGATCGTGCCGGACATCCTGGCCGGCCGGACGGTGCTGGTGGCCGCGCACGGCAACTCGCTGCGCGCCCTGGTCAAGCACCTCGACCAGATCTCCGACGAGGCGATCGCCAAGCTCAACATCCCGACCGGCATCCCGCTGCGCTACGACCTCGACCCGCAGCTGCGCCCGCTCACCCTGGGCGGCACCTACCTCGACCCGACGGCGGCGAAGGAAGCCGCCGCCGCGGTCGCCAACCAGGGCCGCTGAGCCGACGACGAAGGCCCCCGGGATTCCCGGGGGCCTTCGTCGTGCCGGGGATCAGCTCGCCGAGGGCGTGCTCTGCCCGGTGATCAGGTAGATCACGTGCTCGCCGGCGTTGACCGCGTGGTCGGCGAAGCGCTCGTAGAAGCGGCCCAGCAGAGTGGCGTCGATCGCCGTCTCCACCCCGTACGGCCAGTCGTCGCCGAGCAGCACCGCGAACAGGTTCTTGTGCAGCTCGTCCATGGCGTCGTCGTCGCGGTCCAGCTCGCCGGCCAGGTCGGCGTCGGGCTTCGCCAGCACCGAGCCGATCTTCACGGCCATCCGGTCGGCGATTTCGGACATCTCGGTGAACACCGTCCGCAACTCGGCCGGAACGGCGGGGGAGGGGTGTCGGCGCAACGCGGTCTTCGCCACGTGCTCGGCGAGGTCACCCATCCGCTCCAGATCGGCGGCCACGTGCAGCGCGGTGATCATCGCCCGGAGGTCGGAGGCGACCGGCGCCTGTCGGGCGAGCAGGTCACAGACGCGCTCCTCGACGTGTCGGTAGAGGTCGTCGATCTCGGCGTCCCGCTCGATGACCGTCTCGGCGGCCTGCCGGTCGGCGGTGAGCAGGGCCCGGGTGGCCTGGCGCATGGCGGCGCGGACGCCCTCCGCCATGTCCACCAGCAGTTGGCTGACGATCTGGAGGTCGGCCCGGAACTCGTCGCGCATCATCACGTCCTGTGGTTCGGTCGCCGCCGACGGGTGCCGGCGCAGGGGGGTTGAGCAGGTGCGACGCCAACGGTATGGGGCGCGGGCGGACCGCGGATGAACCACGGTGAACGACGCCAGACGTGGGGGTGAACACTTCTCGAAGTGCGGGTGGTTCGTCCCGTTCTGTGTGGTAGCCAGGTTAACAATGACCCTACGATCGCCGGGTGGAGTGGGCGGTGGCGGTCGTGGTGGCCGTGGCGTTGGTGGCCGGGTTGGCCGCCGGCCTCCTGCTGCCCCGGTTCCTGCCCGCGCGGGACGGTCGCTCCACGTCGACGGGCGGCGCGAGCCCCCGCTGGAGCAGGGGGAGGCCCGCGATAGCCGACGAGCAGCAGGCTGGGCTCGGCCGCCGGACGATCGACTCGCTCCGGGCCGGTGTCGTGGTCCTGGACAACGACGACGTGCCGGTGCTGATCAACCCGGCCGCCCGCGCGATGGGGCTTCTGCGTACCGGCAGCACCCCCGGCTCGATCGCCGCGCACCCGCTGATCCGTACCCTTGCCGGCCAGGTGCGACGCACCGGGGTGCGGCGCGAGATCGAGCTGGACCTGCCCCGGGGTCGCGACAGCGCCGGGGAGAACCCGCTCGGCGTGCACCTGCGGGCGATGGGTCTGGGCAACGGGTTCATCGCGGTGGAGGCGGTCGACGTGACCGAGTCGCACCGATTGACCCGGGTGCGACGCGACTTCGTGGCCAACGTGAGCCACGAGCTGAAGACCCCGATCGGGGCGCTGCAGCTGCTCGCCGAGGCGTTGCTGGACGCGACCGAGCCGGCCGACGCGGCGGCGCCCGATCTCTCCGAGGACCTGGTGGCCGCCCGCCGGTTCGCCGAGCGGATCCAGCACGAGTCGACCCGACTGGGTCGGCTGGTGCAGGAGTTGCTGGAGTTGACCCGGTTGCAGGGCGCCGAACCACAGCCGCCACCCGAGCCGGTAGCGCTGGACTGGGTGATCGCCGAGGTGGTCGACCGGACCCGCACCACGGCCTCCGCCCGGGGTGTCGAGGTGACCGTGGACGGTCAACGGGGCCTCACCGCCTACGGCAGCGACTCCCAACTCGCCACGGCGGTGGCGAACCTGGTCGAGAACGCCATCAACTACTCGGGCGAGGACACCACCGTGCGGGTGACCCTGCGCGGTGACGACGAGCACGTCGAGGTCGCCGTCGCTGACCAGGGCATCGGCATCGCCCCCACCGACGTGGACCGGATCTTCGAGCGGTTCTACCGGGCCGACCAGGCCCGTTCGCGGGCCACCGGCGGCACCGGGCTCGGCCTGGCAATCGTGAAACACATCGCGAGCAACCATGGCGGACGGGTCGAGGTGTCGAGCACTCTTGGTGGTGGATCGACGTTCACCCTCCGGCTGCCCGCCAGCCCACCGGACGACCTGCTGGCGACACTGCCGCCGGTTGGGATCGAGTCCGGTCCGGCTGGGCTACGGCAGGTCTGACAGCAATGGAAAGGAAATCCCCGTTGAGCCGCGTTCTGGTGGTCGAGGACGAGGAGTCGTTCTCCGACGCCTTGTCGTACATGCTCCGTAAGGAGGGCTTCGAGGTTTCGGTCGCGGCGACCGGCACCGATGCCCTCACCGAGTTCGACCGAACCGGCGCCGACATCGTGCTGCTCGACCTGATGTTGCCCGAGATGTCGGGGACCGAGGTCTGCCGGCAACTGCGGCAGCGGTCGGCCGTACCGATCATCATGGTCACCGCCCGGGACAGCGAGATCGACAAGGTGGTCGGGCTGGAGATCGGTGCCGACGACTACGTCACCAAGCCGTACTCGCCACGGGAGCTGGTCGCCCGGATCCGGGCGGTGCTGCGCCGGCAGAGCCCGGAGGTGGCCGAGGCGGGCGCTCCGACGCTGGCCGCCGGCCCGGTGCGGATGGACATCGAACGGCACGTGGTGACCGTCGAGGGCGGGGCCGTGCAGCTGCCGTTGAAGGAGTTCGAGCTGCTGGAGCTGCTGCTGCGCAACGCGGGCCGGGTGCTCACCCGCGGCCAGCTCATCGACCGGGTCTGGGGCGCCGACTACGTCGGTGACACCAAGACATTGGACGTGCACGTCAAGCGGCTGCGTTCCAAGATCGAACCGGAGCCGTCGGCGCCGCGCTTCATCGTCACCGTCCGGGGCCTGGGCTACAAGTTCGAGCCGTGATCGGCGTACCCGAATGGGGTCTGCGCTCGGCGTAGGCCCCCTTCGGCCTGTTCGCGCTCGGTCAGCGGACGACCTTGAGGTTGTAGCAAGATTGCTACCAAGATCGGTTAGATTTCGTCGGCGGGGTGCGGGGCGACCATGCCCTGCTTGACCCGCGCCGCGCACAGCTCGGCCAGCCGCTCGTAGGCGGCAGCGCCGATCAGCGCGGTCAACTCCGGCCCGTACGACAGGTACATCGGCTCGGTGCCGACGTGCGCGTCCGTCGAGGAGGTGCACCACCAGTCCAGGTCGTGCCCGCCAGCACCCCAACCGCGCCGATCGAACTCGGACAGGGTGGAGACCAACACCTTGGAGTTGTCCGGCCGCTTCACCCAGTCCTGATCGCGGCGGATCGGCAACTGCCAGCAGACGTCCGGCTTGTATTCCAGCGGGTGCACCCCGTCGCGCAGCGCCTGGCCGTGCAGGGCGCAGCCACCCCCGCCGGCGAAGTCGGCGTCGTTGAGGAACACGCACGGACCGTCGGGGCCCTGGGTGGCGGTGCGGCGGGCCGGGTTCTTGCCGTCGATGGTGTCCTCGGCGGTCCAGTTCTTGAAGCCGCGCTGGAAGTGCTGCCAGGTCGACGGGGTGAGCCGCTTGACGGCGTTGCGGACCCGCTTCTCGTCGTCGGAGTCGGTGAAGAACGCCCCGTGCGAGCAGCAACCGTCGGCGGCCCGGCCGGCGATGATGCCATGGCAGCCCTTGCCGAAGATGCAGGTCCAGCGGGACAGCAGCCAGGTCAGGTCGGCGCGGATCAGGTGCGTCTCGTCGGCCGGATCGGTGAACTCGATCCACTCCCGGGGAAAGTCCAGTGGCACCTCGCGACTGCGCGGATCACCCGGGTCGTCCACCAGCACACGGAGCTCCATCGTCACCCGGCCCAGCGTACGCGCGGTGACGTCCGCAGGCCGGCGAGCCGCGCAAACGCGTTGCACCTATGGTCTTCATCATGCGACTGGGTGTCCTCGACGTCGGATCCAACACGGTGCACCTCCTCGTGGTGGACGCGCACCACGGCGCGCACCCGTGGCCGGCGCACTCCGAGAAGGTGGTGCTCCGGCTGGCCGAGCAGATCGGCCCCGACGGCGCGCTGACCGAGGCGGGTGCGGACGGCCTGGTCAAGGCCGTCGGCATGGCCAAGGCGGCGGCCACCGGCCTGGCGGCGGACGACCTGATCGCGTTCGCCACGTCCGCGGTGCGCGACGCCACCAACGCGGCCGAGGTGCTGGCCCGGGTCCGGGACGAGACCGGCGTACAGCTGGTGGTGCTCTCCGGTGCGGACGAGGCGCGGTCGACGTTCCTGGCCGTGCGGCGGTGGTTCGGCTGGTCGGCGGGGCGGTTGCTGGTGCTGGACATCGGCGGTGGCTCGCTGGAGATCGCCGCCGGCATCGACGAGGACCCGGACGTCGCGGTCTCACTGCCGCTCGGGGCCGGTCGGCTGACCCGGGAGCGGCTGCGGGTCGATCCGGGCAGCGCGGCCCCGCCGTCGGCGGAGACCATCGAGAAGCTCCGGGAGTACGTGGACGGGCGGCTGGACAAGATCATCGACCAGATGACCCAGGTGGGCTGGGAGCGGGCGGTCGCGACCTCGAAGACGTTCCGCACCCTGGCCCGGCTGGCCGGGGCCGCGCCCTCCGGTGCCGGGCTCTGGGCACGGCGCAGCCTGACCCGGGCGGGTCTGCGGCAGGTCATCGGGTTCATCCGGCACATCCCACCGGCCCAGCTGATGGAGCTGGAGGGGGTCAGCGCCGGCCGGGCGCACCAGTTGCTGGCCGGCGCCGTGGTCGCCGAGGCGGCGATGCGCCGCCTGGATCTGGGCTCACTGGACATCTGCCCGTGGGCGCTGCGCGAGGGCGTCATCCTCCGTCGACTCGATCAACTTGAACCGATCTGACCGGGCGGCCGGTTTCGGCCCGTTTGCTGGCACTCGTCACGATGGCACCGGCGCTGCCGGGCTACGCTGGCTGACGTGACTTCCCGCGTTCCCGTGCTCCTGTCCAGCTCGTCGGTCTTTCCCGAGCCGACCGCGGCGGCGTTCCAACTGGCCGCGGCGCTCGGCTACGACGGGGTCGAGGTGATGGTCTGGACCGACGTGGTCAGCCAGGACGCGGGCGCGCTGCGCGGCCTGTCGGCGCACTATGGGGTGCCGGTGCTCTCGGTGCACGCGCCCTGCCTGCTGGTGACCCAGCGGGTGTGGAGCCCGGACCCGTGGGAGCGGCTGCGCCGGGCCGCCGAGCTGGCCGAGACGCTGGAGGCGCCGACGGTCGTGGTGCACCCGCCGTTCACCTGGCAGCGCGACTATGCGCGCAACTTCACCGAGGGGCTGGCCACCGTCGCCGACCGGTTCAGCGGGCTGCGGTTCGCCGTGGAAAACATGTACCCGGTGCGGATGGCGGGTCGACAGTTCGTCCCGTACGTGCCGGGGTGGGATCCCACCGAGACCGGCTACCCGTCGTACACCCTGGATCTGTCGCACTGCGCGGCCTCGCACAGCGACCCGCTGGAGATGGCCGACCGGATGGGCGCCGGGCTGGCGCACGTGCACCTCGGTGACGGCACCGGCGAGGGCCGCGACGAGCACCTGGTGCCCGGGCGCGGCACCCAGCCCTGCGGGGAGCTGCTCTCCTCGCTGGCCGGGCGCGGCTTCACCGGGGCGGTGGCGGTGGAGGTCGCCACCCGGGGCGCGAAGAGCCGCGCGGTGCGCGAGGCCGACCTGCGCGCCGCGTTGGAGTTTGCCCGTCAGCACCTGACCGCGCCGTCCCCGGTCGACGCCTGACCCGTCCGCCCGCGACCGGGCGGTGGCGGGGTCAGCTCACCGGCGAGAGCGAGTCGGCGCCCACGGTCGGCTGTGCGGCGACCGTCACCTGCTCACCGACGGCCGCCCGCTTGCGGGCCCGGTGTGCCGCCACGTGCGAGCGGGTGGCACAGCGTTCCGAGCAGAACCGCCGGCAGCAGTTGGACGACGTGTCCAGGTAGACGTTGCCGCACCGCTCGTCGGCGCACACCCCGAACCGGGCACTGCCGTACTCGCAGAGCCAGACCGACAGCCCCCAGACCGCGCCGGCCAGGTATTCCGCGCTCACCGAGGCGCCCCGGCTGGTCACGTGCATGTGCCAGTCGCTGGAGTCGTGCCCAGAGATGCGCGGCTGCACCGGAAACGCCTCGAGCAGCGCGTTCAGCTCGGTCACCGCCTGCCCGTCGCGCCCCGAGGTGCCGTACTCGAAGACGTCGCGCAACCGTTTCTGGGCCCGCCGGAAGATCGCGACGTCCCGGTCCGCGACCTCGTCGCGCATCCAGGCGTTGTCGTCGGGGAAGAGGGCCCGCAGGTCGTCGAGGTCGTCCAGGCGGGCGTTGACCAGGTCAACGCCGGTCCGGGCGTACGCGTCGAAGTTCACGCCCCCAACGGTAGACGACTCACGGGGTGCGCGGCGCGTCGATGTAGTGCGGCAGGAAGCGCGCGTAGCCGTCGGTGATCAGACTTGCGCTCTCCCGCACACCCACGCCGGCCGACTCGCCGTCGACGATCCAGCTCCCCAGCACCACGTGGTTGCCGGCGAACTGCGGCAACGCCCGGAACTCCTGGTAGCACCAGCCCTCGTCGCCGTAGATCCCCGGGTTGGTGATCTCCTGCTCGGCGGTGACGATGCGTACCGAACCGCCCTCCCGGCCGAGCAGCGGCTTGGCCACGTACTCCGTCATGCCGCGCGGCGAGTCGAGGTACGCCGGGAGCAGGTACTCGTGGTCGGGGTAGAGCTCCCACAGGACGGCGAGCAGCGCCTTGTTGGACAGCAGCAGCTTCCAGGCCGGCTCGATCCAGGTGGTCGGGGTGCCCGGGGCCAGGGCCGCCGGCCCGTACGGCTCGGCCAGCATCCACTCCCACGGGTAGAGCTTGAAGCAGGTGGTCACCGGTCGGTCGGCGGCGTCGAGGAAGCGCCGGCCGTCCCAGCCGATCTTCTGGATGGGCTGCAACGCGATGTCCAGGCCGGCCTGTCGGGCGGTCTCGGCCAGGTAGCCGGCGGTCATGTGATCCTCGCCGGACTCCTCCTCGTTCGACCAGAGCACGTGCACCCGGGGGTCGTGCAGCCCGGCCGCGATCTTGGCCCAGGCGCCAACCAGCCGCTCGTGCAGGCTGTTCCACTGGTCCAGCTCCGGCCGGGTCTGCTCCAGCCAGTACCACTGGATGATGCTCGCCTCGACCAGGGCGGTCGGGGTGTCCGCGTTGTACTCCAGCATCTTCGGCGGCCAGGTGCCGTCGTACGCCAGGTCGAAGCGCCCGTAGAGGGTGGGTGGCGTCTCCCGCAGCGACCGGGCCACCGCCTCGGCCGCCCAGTCCGGGATGCCGAACTCGGCGTAGCGGCGCTGTGCCACCACGTGTTCGGCGGCGGCCACCGACATCCGGTGCAGCTCCTCGGTGGCCTCCTCCAGCCGCAGCACCTCGTCGAGGTCGAAGGCGTACGCGCCGGTCTCGTCCCAGTACGACATGATCTCGCCGTCGGGCAGCTCGGTGTCGACGTAGACGAGCCCCTGCTCCCGGATGGTGGTGTCCCAGTCGGGTCGGGGCGTGACCGTCTCGCGGCGCACCTCAGCCGCCGCAGGAGGCGAGGTGGGTGCCGAACCCGCCACGATCGGGCAGGGCGGCAGTGGTCGGCTCGGGGGCGGCACGGCCGGCGGCCGGGTCGGGGACCCGCATCGCCAGCGCGACAGTGTCGCCGCCGCCGACCGGCCCGAGGGCACAGTCGTCGTCATCGTCGTCGTCCGAGGTCATGTTGCAGCCGGAGAGGGCGAGCGCGAGAGCGGTGAGCGCGCCGAGCTGCACGGAGGCCGACCGTAGCCGGCGGCGGGGGCGTGGGTCCACGGCATCGTTGTAGCCGATCGGCGCCACCACCGCCGCCCCGCCCCCACCGAGAGGCGGTCCTCCCCGCCCCTCGGCGGGGCCCCTGGCAGGGGCGATACGCTCGGCTCATGCTCCGTTCCGTCATCCTCGCCGCCTCCCGGTCAACCCAGGTCGAGCGGCTCGTCGCGACCGCCCCGTACACCCGGGACGTCGTTCGCCGGTTCGTCGCCGGCGCCACCACCGACGACGCGTTGCGCGCGACCCGCGGGCTCGTCGACGACGGTCTCGCGGTCACCCTCGACCACCTCGGTGAGGACACCGTCACCCCCGAACAGGCCGTCGCCACCCGCGACGAATACCTGAAGTTGCTGAAGCTGCTCGGTGCCGCCGGGCTCACCCCGGCCGCCGAGGTGAGCGTGAAGCTCTCCGCCCTCGGCCAGATGTTCGACGAGCAGTTGGCGTACGACAACGCCCGGGCGATCTGCACGGCGGCCGACGCGGCGGGCGCCACTGTCACCCTGGACATGGAGGACCACACCACCACCGACTCGACGCTGGAGGTGCTGGGCAAGCTGCGCAAGGACTTCCCGTCGACAGGTGCGGTGCTCCAGGCGTACCTGCGCCGGACCGAGTCGGACTGCCGGGAGCTGTCCTCGGCCGGGTCGCGGGTGCGGCTGTGCAAGGGTGCGTACAAGGAGCCGGAGTCGGTGGCGTACCAGTCGGCTCGTGAGGTCGACAAGTCGTACGTGCGCTGCCTGAACATCCTGATGTCCGGCGACGGCTACCCGATGCTGGCCACCCACGACCCCCGGATGATCGCGATCGGCGAGGACCGGGCCCGCTGGTTCGACCGGGGGCCGGAGCGCTTCGAGTTCCAGATGCTCTACGGCATCCGCCCGGAGGAGCAGGCCCGCCTGGCCGCCGAGGGTTACACCGTGCGCACCTACGTCCCGTACGGCGACGAGTGGTACGGCTACCTGATGCGCCGGCTCGCCGAGCGCCCGGCCAACCTGGTCTTCTTCGGCCGTGCCCTGATCTCCAAGAAGTAACAGCTCCGGTTCGGCCGACGGGCCGGCGGTGATCTTCCGGGGTCACCGCTGGCCCGGGGGCGGCCTCGCCCCATCCACCGGGTGGTCGTACCCTTCGGCGGGTGACTGACGGGGTGCAGCAGCCAGCACCACGGCGGCTCTGGCCGCTGTGGACGGTGCTCGTGGTGGTCGTCCTGCTGCTGGGCTGCGGCCTGCCGGCGCTGCTCGTCGCCGGCGTGGTCCGGGAGAACGGCGCCCGGTCCACGATCAGTCGGGCCGGTGCCTCGACGGCTGACGACCCGGCCACCGCGCTGGCCCGAGGGTTGGCCGACCGGATGACCGCCCAGCTCGACCGGCAGTCAACGGCGCTGCTCGGCGGCGACCGCGCTGCTTTTCTCGCCATCGCCGACCCCGCCGCGCACGCCGATCTGCGCCGACGCTTCGCCGCGCTGCGCGAGCTCAAGGTGACCGTCTGGCGGGCCGAGCCGAGTGGCCTGCCCGCGCCGATCGTCGGCAAGCCGGGGGAGTGGCGGCTCCTGGTGCGCTTCCAGTACTGCTTCGTCGCACCGAACTGCCGACCCAGCCCGGTGCTGATCGGCACCCGCTGGCGGGAGTACGGCGACCAGCCCCGGTTGATCGCCCTGGAGGAGTCCAAGTCGGTGGAGACCGGCACCCGACCGTGGGAGGTCAGTGACCTGGTCGTGGCGATCGGCGCGCGGACCATCGTCGCCACCACACCTCCGCTGCGCGGCAAGCTGCCCGGGCTGCTGGCCCAGGCCGAGGCGGCCGCCAGGATCGCCGACGGGTACGTGGTCGCCGGGGCGTCGCCGCCGGACCGCTACCGGATCTTCTACGCCGGCCGCGCCGAGTGGAAGCGCTGGTACGGCGGTGACCGACCACAGTGGACCGGCGGTTACGCGGTGACCGTGGGCGGCGGCCACCACGAGGTGGTGCTCAACGCCGACGGGCTGCCCAGCAGCGGCACCGACGACCTGCTCCGGCACGAGCTGACCCACGCGGCCTCACTGCCGGAGCGCGGCTACCCGGGCAAGACCACCTGGTGGTTGGTGGAAGGGCTGGCCGAGTTCGCCGGCACCGGCGGCCAGGCGGTCGACAGGTACGAGGGGCTCGCCGAGGTGCGCAAACTGGTCAAGGCCAAATGGGACGGTCAGTTGTCCGGCGTCAACCCGGCCGACGACGCGTCCGCCGAGCAGGTCAGCGGCAGCTACGGCGTCGGCTACCTGGCCGTCCGGCACCTCGTCGACAGGTACGGGCCGCAGCGGTTGCTCACCTTCTTCAAGGCCGTGGTGCACGAGCGCAAGACCCTGGAGGTGGCCGCCGAGGAGGCGTTCGGCGAGCAGTGGTCGACGCTGCACGACGAGTGCGTCGCGTACGTGCGCGCCGCCGCCGCCTGACGGGTCCGCGGGTGGTGTGCCGGTCCGCCGTACCATCGATGGGTGCACCGCCCTCAGTCACCTCGGCCGGGCCGCACCATCCGGCCTCGCCTGCTCGTCGCCCTGACCGCCGTCGCCGTCCTGATCACCACCACCGCCGCGTCCTGTGGCGACGAAGACCCCGACCTGGCGCTCGCCTCGGCCGCCCGCAACCAGGTCAGCGAGGTGATCGACGCCCCGGCGACGGTGACCGCCCGGGCCGCCGCCACGCTCACCGCTCCCGCAGACGGCACGCTGGCCAGCCTGCGCGTCCAGCCCGGGCAGCGGGTCAGGCGTGGCCAGGTCCTCGCCGTGGTCGACTCGCCCTCGGCCCAGCAACGGCTGCGGCAGGCGAAGGAGGCGCTGACCGCCGCGAAGCGCGCCGGTCGGGGTGCCTCCACGGGTGACCTGACCAGCAGTCGACGCGGCACCGACAAGGCGGCCGACGAGGCGTTCGACGCCGCCCGCAAGGCCGCCGAGAAGATCGCCGACCCGCAGGTGCGGGACGCTCTGCGGACCCAGGTGACGTCCGCGCAGCGGCAGTACTCCGCCGCCGCGCGCAGCGCCGACCAGGCCGTCCGCGCGGTGCAGCGGGGAATCAACGGGCTGAGCTCCGCCGTCGGCGCGCTGTCCGCCGCGCAACGGCTCCAGGCCCAGCAGGCGTACGACCTGGCGAAGGCGACAGTCGACGCGCTGACCCTGCGCACCCCGATCGCCGGTGTCGTGCAGCCGGGTGGCACCCGGGCCGGCGGTGGCTCGACCGGCGGCCTCGCCGGGCTGTTGGAGCAGGCCGGTGGCGCCCAGGCGGCTGGCATCGACCCGTCCGTGCTGACGCCCGGCCAGGGCGGCCCGCCCGCCGGGGTGGACGACGCGGTCACGGTCGGCGCCCAGGTCACCGCCGGCACACCGGTGCTGACCGTGGTGGACATCGGGCAGTTGGGGCTGCTCGCCGAGGTGGACGAGACCGATGTGCTGCTGGTGCGGGCCGGCGTGACCGCCACCGTCGAGTTGGACGCCGTCAGCGGCGCCAGCTACGACGCGACGGTCCGCTCGGTGGACGTGCTGCCCACCAACTCCGCCCAGGGTGGGGTGAGCTACCGGGTGCGCCTCGCGCTGGGTGCCGGGAAGCTGGCCGAGGGCGAGCCGGCACCGAGCCCCCGGCCGGGCATGAACGCGATCGTGCACCTACGGGTACGCGAGGCCGCCGACGCGGTGACCGTACCCGCCTCGGCGGTGTTCTCCGCCGACGGCCGGGACGCGGTCTGGGTGGTCCGCGACGGCAGGGCCGACCGGGCGGCGGTCACCGTGGGCGTCCAGGGGTCGGATCTGGTGCAGATCCTCAACGGCGTGCAGCCCGGCGACCGGATCGTGGTGCGCGGCACCGACCAGGTGCGCGACGGCCAGGAGGTGCGGTGACCGGCACCCCGCCGGCGATCGAGGCGGTGGAGGTGTCCCGGACGTACCACCTCGACGGGGTGTCCGTCGAGGCGTTGCGCGGGGTGTCGCTGGTCGTGCAACCGGGGGACTACGTGGCACTGGTCGGCCCGTCCGGCTCGGGCAAGTCGACTCTCATGCACCTCCTCGGTGGGTTGGACCGGCCGACCGGTGGCCGGTTGGTGATCGGCGGACGGGACGTCAACACCCTCGCCCCGCCGGACATGGCCGCCCTGCGCAACGAGACGATCGGCTTCGTCTTCCAGGCGTTCCACCTGCTGCCGCGTACCTCGGCCGTGGAGAACGTGGCCCTGCCGCTGGTTTACCGGGGTGTGCCGGCGCGGCAGCGTCGGGCGCGGGCGGCGGCGATGCTCGGCCGCGTCGGCCTCGGGCACCGCCTGGACCACCGGCCCAACCAGATGTCCGGCGGTGAGCAGCAACGGGTGGCGATCGCCCGCGCGCTTGTCACCGAGCCGACGGTGCTGCTGGCCGACGAACCGACCGGCAACCTGGACAGCGTCACCGGCGCGGCGGTGTTGGAGCTGTTGGAGCAGTTGAACGCGGAGTCCGGGGTGGCGCTGGTGATGGTCACCCACGACCAGGAGGTGGCGGCCCGAGCTCAGCGCCGGATCACGATGCGCGACGGGGTGGTCGTCGCGGACAGCGACACCCCTCATGATCGACCGCCGTCCGTCGATCTCGGTCGACCTGCGACACTGGTCTCCGCTCCCAGCGCGGAGCCTCGGTCCGCGTCCGGAAGCGGCCCGGGGCACCCGTCCGGTGGCTCCGGTGGCGCCGCCGGAGCCACCGGGCGCCTTCCGCGCGACGCCGTTCCGCGCGACGCCGTTCCGCGCGACGCCGTTCCGGCCGAGGCCGTTCCGCGCGAGGCCGCCCCGGCCGAGGCCGTTCCGCGCGACGCCGTTCCGGCCGAGGCCGTTCCGCGCGACGCCGTTCCGCGCGACGCCGTTCCGCGCGACGCCGTTCCGCGCGACGCCGTTCCGCGCGACGCCGACCAGGGTCGGCCCGAGGTCGAGCGGCCGGGAGGCGCGGCGTGAGGGTCGCCGAGGCGTGGCGGGTCGCGCTGGACGCCCTGCGGGCCAACCGGCTGCGCAGCGCGCTGACCATGCTCGGGGTGATCATCGGGGTCGCCTCGGTGGTCCTGCTGGTGGCCATCGGCACCGGCACCAAACAGAAGGTCGAACAGCAGGTCGAGGGCCTCGGCTCCAACCTGTTGCTTGTCGTCCCCGGCCGGATCGAGGTGGGCAACGCGCCGGTGGTCTCACCGCTGACCCTCAAGGACGTCGACGCCGTCAGCCGGGTGGTCGGCGACCCCGACCTGGTGGCGGTCACCGTCGCCTCCGGAGCGACCGCGCGAGCCGGTGCCCGTTCCGACTTCACCACCGTCCAGGGGGTGCTGGAGACCACCCCGACGGTGTTCACGCGGTCGCTGGCCCGGGGCCGCTACCTCACCGGCACCGACGTGGACACCAGCCGACGGGTGGCGGTGCTCGGCGACTCGGTGGCCCGCACGCTCTTTCCCGACCGGGACCCGCTCGGCCAGCAGGTGACGCTGGCCGGGGTGCGGTTCCGGGTGATCGGCATCTTCGCGCCCCTCGGGCAGAGCCTCGGCGTCGACCGGGACGACGAGGTGCACGTGCCGGTGACCGCCGCGCAGCGGCTCTGGGGCACCCAGCGGGTGGACGGCATCGCCGTGAAGGCCCCGGACCGGGAACGGATCGACGAGCTGGGCGAGCGGATCGTCGCCGAGCTGAACCGCCGGCACCCGGACACCGAGTTCAGCGCGGTCACCCAGCAGCAGATCCTCGGCGTGCTCGGCGACATCCTCGGCATCCTCACCGGTGTGCTGGCGGCCATCGCCGGCATCTCCCTGCTCGTCGGCGGGGTCGGTGTCTCCAACATCATGCTGGTCAGCGTTCGGGAGAGAACCCGGGAGATCGGGCTGCGCAAGGCCGTCGGGGCCCGCCCGCGCGACATCGGCGTGCAGTTCCTGCTGGAGGCGGTGCTGCTCACCACCATCGGTGGGCTGGCCGGGATGGCGCTGGGTGTGGGCTCCGCCCTGCTGATCGACGCGCTGTCGCCGATCCCCGCAGCGATCACCTGGTGGTCGCTGGCGCTCGCCTTCGGCGTGTCCGCGGTGGTGGGCATCGTCTTCGGAGTCGTCCCCGCGCAGCGCGCCGGCCGACTCGACCCGGTGGTCGCGCTCCGCGCCGAGTGAGCGGCGTCGGGAGCAACCGGGCGCCGGTGCGGATCCGGACGGCGGGCGCGGGCCTGGCGATTTCGGGAGCGTGGATCGGGTGAACGGCGAGGAGAAACATGATCAGTTGTACGAAGGGATCGCGCCGGTCACAGCCGTCCCGCTACCGTACTGGTAACACGCGCGTCGCCGCCCGACCCGGAGCATCCGTCGGGTTGGCACGCGCCGGGCATGGGATGGGTTGGTGAGCCATGGCCGGGTCACAGTCCGACGGGCGGCTGTCGGAGGTCAGGTTCCTGACCGTCGCGGAGGTGGCGACGGTGATGCGGGTGTCGAAGATGACTGTCTATCGCCTGGTGCACAGCGGTGAGCTCACCGCCGTCCGGGTCGGCCGGTCGTTCCGGGTGCCCGAGCATGCGGTGCACGAATATCTCCGGGGCGCTTTCCAAGAGACCGCCTGAGCCACCGTTCCGCCCTCCCGGTGCCGCCCTAACCGGCATCGACGGGGGCGCGTTGGTCCGGCTGCGGCCCTGCGGCTACCCTGGAGCCCGACCGAGACCCCACCGGGGCGTCCTGCCGCCCAGACTGGTCCGGTCCGTTGTCCGCAAGCGGTCGCCGTCGCCACCTGCGTGGTGTCATCCGGTCCGCCCCGCACGTTGTATCGAAAGGCTGTCGTATGGGCTCGGTGGTCAAGAAGCGCCGTAAGCGCATGGCTAAGAAGAAGCACCGCAAGCTGCTGCGCAAGACCCGCGTCCAGCGTCGCCGTCTCGGCAAGTGATCGCCGCCGGGCGCTGAGCCCGGCGTCACCTGCCAAAACTGTCGACCCCCGGAGGCTCAGGTGATCAGGCCGTGGTCGTCCCGGCTCGGTCCTTCCTGCCGGGGTAGGTGCGTCAGATGACCCCCGGTGGCACCTCAGGTGCCCCGGGGGTCGTCCTCGTCACCGGAGTGAGTCGCTACCTGGGTGCCCACGTGGCGGCCCGACTGGCCGCCGACCCACGGATCGAACGGGTCATCGGGGTCGACGCACCGGACTCCGGCACCGAGTTCATCGACCTCCTGGACCGGGTCGAACGCATCCGCGTCGACACCGGTTCGCTCGGTGGCCTCCTCGCCGACCTGGACGTCGACGCCGTCGTGCACCTCGCCCTGGTCAGTTCCCCCGATCCGCAGCACGGCGGCCGGTCCGCGATGAAGGACCAGAACGTCATCGGCAGCATGCAGATGCTCGCCGCCTGCCAACGGGCACCCCGGCTGCGCAAGCTCGTGGTCCGTTCGTCGACCGCCGCGTACGGGGTGTCGTTCCGGGATCCGGCGGTCTTCACCGAGGAGACCGAGCCCCGCGAGGTGCCGCGTGGCGGTTTCGGCCGCGACATCCTCGACCTTGAGGGGTACGTCCGTGGGTTCCGGCGCCGCCGGTCCGACGTCACCGCGACGGTGCTGCGCTTCGCACCGTTCATCGGTTCGACCGCCGACACCACGTTGACCCGCTACTTCGCGCAGCCGTTCGTGCCGACCGTCTTCGGCCGCGACCCTCGTCTGCAGTTCCTGCACTTCGACGACGCGTTGGAGGTGCTGCACCGGTCGATCGTGGAGGACCACCCCGGCACCTACAACGTCGCCGGCCCGGGAGTGCTGTCGCTGTCCCAGGCGATCCGGCGGGCCGGCCGGGTCGCCGTGCCGGTGTTGGAGCCGAGTCTCTCCGGGGCCGCCGCGCTGGCCCGCACGATGGGTTTCGGCCGCTACGGCCTGGACCAGGTCGACCTCTTCGTGCACGGCCGGGTGGTCGACACCACCCGACTGGAGCAGGAGTACGACTTCACGCCCCGCTCCACCGCCGAGGCGTTCGAGGACTTCATTCGCGCCCACCACGGTGGGGTGGTGGTCACGCGGGGGCAGTTGGCCGCCGCCGAGCAACTCGTCCTGGACGGCATCCGGCAGATCCGTTCCGCGGTCCGGGAACGGTCATCGTGACCGGGCCGGCGGAGGGGCGCGACCCGCGGGGGGTCGGGCGTTTCGACGTACCGCAGCAGCCGCCCGTGGTGGACGTGGAGCCGGCGCGGCGTAACGGACATCGACCGGCTGCCCAGGTCGCGCCGACGCCGACGCCGACCGACGAGGTCGACACCGCGGCCACCGACGAGCCCGCGGTCGCGGTCGCGGGTGGCCGGGTCGACGCGCCGGGTGGTGGCACCGGGCCGGCGGTGCCGGACCGGCCGGGGGACCACTGGGACCGCAAGGTCGCGAACGGTCTGGCCTTTCTGCGCCGGCGGCTGTCCGGCGACTACGAGGTCGACGAGTTCGGGTTCGACCCGGAGCTGACCGACGCGGTCTTCCACCCCCTGCTGCGGCTGCTCTACCGGGACTGGTTCCGCACCGAGGTCAGCGGCCTCGAGCATGTGCCCGTCGACGGGCCGGCCCTGGTGGTCGGCAACCACTCGGGGACTGTGGCGCTGGACGCGTTGATCCTCTCGGCGGCGTTGCACGACAAGCACCCCGCGCACCGGTATCTTCGGCTGCTCGGCGCCGACCTGGTCTTCCGGATGCCGGTGGTGTCCGAGATCGCCCGCAAGACCGGCGGCACGGTGGCCTGCAACCCGGACGCCGAGCGGCTGCTCGGCGGCGGCGACCTGGTCGGGGTGTTCCCCGAGGGTTTCAAGGGCATCGGCAAGCTCTACGCCGACAGGTACAAGCTGCAACGGTTCGGGCGGGGCGGCTTCGTCTCGGCGGCACTGCGCACCGGCACCCCGATCGTGCCGGTCGCGATTGTCGGCGGCGAGGAGATCTACCCGATGCTCGCCGACATCAAGCCCCTGGCGCGGCTGCTCAAGCTGCCCTACTTCCCGGTCACGCCGACCTTCCCGTGGCTCGGGCCGCTGGGGATGGTGCCGCTGCCCAGCAAGTGGCTCATCGAGTTCTGTCCGCCGATCCCCACCACGCACCTGACCGACTCGGCGGACGACCCGCTGGTGGTCTTCAACCTCGCCGACCAGGTGCGGGAGACGATCCAGCAGACCGTGCACACGCTGTTGGAGCGACGGCCCGACCCGTTCGGCCCGTAACGCGTCTCAGCCGGCGCGGCGGCGGCGCTGTAGTGCCAGCCCGGCGGTGACCGCGCCGACGACCAGCCCGGCCGCCGCCGTGGACGGTACGGCGATCTTGACCGCCCGCCGGCCGGTGCGGAAGTCCCGTACCTCCCAGCCGTGCTGACGGGCCTGCCGCAGCAGGGTGCCGTCCGGGTTGACCGCCACGGCCCGGCCCACGGCGGAGAGCAGCGGCAGGTCGTTTGCCGAGTCGCTGTAGGCCGCGCAGCGGGCCAGGTCGAGCCCTTCCACCGCGGCGAGCTGGGTGACCGCCTCGGCCTTCGCCGGCCCGTGCATCAGCTCACCCACCAACCGCCCGGTGTACGCCCCGTCCACGACCTCGGCCACCGTGCCGATGGCACCGGTCAGGCCGAGTCGGGTGGCGATCACCCGGCCGATCTCCACCGGGGCGGCGCTGACCAGCCACACCCGCTGGCCGGCGGCCAGGTGCCGTTGGGCGAGTTGGTGGGTGCCGGCCCAGATCCGGGGAGCCATCATCTCGTCGAAGATCTCCTCCGCGAGGCGCTCCACGTCGTCGACCCGCCAGCCCTCGACGAAGGCCAGCGCGGCCTCCTTGGCCAGGGACATGTCACCGGCGTGCTCCCGGGCCAACAGCCGGAACCGGAGCTGCTGCCAGGCGAACCGGGCCAGGTCGGTCGTGGTGAAGTAGTTGCGGGAGGCGAGCCCACGGGCGAACCAGTAGATCGACGCGCCCTGCATCATCGTGTTGTCCACGTCGAAGAAGGCCGCGGCGGTCGGGTCCGGAGCGGGGGCGACGGCCGGGGCCAGGTCGGTCTCCGCCCAGCCCGCGGTGTGTCCCGCGGCGTCGGTGCTGACCGTCACCTTACGGCTGCGCGCCACGCGACTCCCTTCCTCACCGGTACGACGGATGCCTCCAGCGAGGGTAGCCGCCGCGCACCGTCGACCGGCCGAGCACAGCGTGAACTGCGGCGCGGCCGGTCGGAGGTGCGGTATAGGGGGCGTACCGTCAGCGAGCCCCGGGGCAGGTGTTCGGGTCGGGGCCGAGGGTGTCGCTGGCGGTCGGGACCGGCAGGCCGCAGGCGATCGCCGCGCGCAGCGCGTCCGAGCGTTCCCGGATGTTGTCCAGCAGGCGCAGGGACCGCTGGGTGCGTTCCCGGTCGAGGCGGCTGCTCCCGTCGAGCAGACCGCTCACCGCCCGACGTTGGCCGGTGACGAACGCGTTGAGCGTGTCCAGGCTGCCCGGCTCTGCCCGCTCGGCCGCGGCGGTGGTCAGCAGGCGGACACCCTGCCGGGTGTCGGCGTCCATGTCGTCGAGGACGGCGCTGTAGCCGATCCGGTCGCCGCGCAGCTCGGCGGCCTCGCCCAGTCTGGTCCGGGCGAAGTCCAGGAAGAGCTGACCGCGGCTGATGTCGGAGCTGGCCAGGGCGAGTTGCGCCCGTTCGGTCGAGCGCTTCATGCCGTACAGCGCGTCGCCGGGCACCGCGTTCTCGCTGGCGGTGGAGATGCCGGAGACGGCGATGGCGCCGGCGGCGATGCCGACCAGGATCGCGCCCCGGGCTCGGGCCCGCCGGGCGCTGACCGCCGGCAGCAGCCACCCACGGGCGGTCGTGGCCGGCTCGGTGGCCGCCGGTGTGGTGCCCAGCCCCTCCCGTTCGGCGGTGGCGAGCAACATCGCCCGCAGGCCGGTGCGGAAGTCCTGGTCCACCTCGACGCTCGGGGGGTCGGTGCTGAGTCGTTGGCCCACCGCGACGACGGGCGCGAGTTGCGCGTCCATCCGGGATCGCACGTGGTGTCGCCGAGCGCCGTTGGCCTCGTCGAGAAGCTGCGCGAAGCGCTCGGCGCGCCGGCGGGAGAAGAGGATGTCGTCCACCGCAGGCACCTCTCTCTCGCTGGTCACGGCCGGTCGGCCGCCGTCGTTGCCGACGACCGGGCGGCAGTGTGACACCACGGAGGTGAGGTGCCGCCGGCCTGCCGGTCGGACCTCGGTGACCCGGCCCTGCCGGGACAACCACCGGTCGCACCCGGAGAAACGCGGCGGACCTGGCACGGGTTACGGGCCGGGCGGAGCGGAAATTACAGAAAGTGATCGTCATCACCGGGCGGGACCGACTCTGAGCTGCACGGACGTCGATCGACGCCCATCGGTCCCGCCGCCGCGAACTACGGCTGGAAGCCGTCGGGCAGGAGCCGGGCCAGGGCACGAACGGCCCGGTACTGGAGGGCCTTGATGGCACCCTCGTTCTTGCCCATCGCACGGGCCGTCTCGGCGACCGAGAAGCCCTGGAGGAAGCGGAGCACGATGCACTCCTGCTGCTCCGGGTTGAGCTGTTTCACGGCGGTGAGCAGCGCGACGTTGGTGATGTGCTCCACCACGGCAGCCTCCGGGCTGCCCTCCGGGCCCCGGTCCTCCCGATCGGCGTCGAGCACGTCACCGGTGGTGACCTCCAGCCGGTACCGGCCCGACTTGAAGTGGTCCGCGACCAGGTTGCGGGCGATCGTCACCAGCCAGGCGCCCAGGTCGCGGCCCTGCCAGGTGAAGCTGCCGATCCGCTTGAGCGCGCGCAGGAAGGTGTCCGAGGTGAGGTCCTCGGCGAGTTGGCGGTTGCCGACCCGGAAGTAGATGAACCGGAACACGGTGTCCACGTACCGGTCGTAGATCAGACCGAACGCCTCGGACTCACCGGCCTGGGCGCGCTCGATCAGCGTCCAGACCTCGGTGGCCGGGTCGGACGGGTCCGGGCGGCTCGGAAAGCCGGTCGGGGTGGTGGCGGTGGTGGCCGGCACGGCCGGGATCACCGCCGTCTCGCCCGCCGCCGGGTCGGTGGTCACCGTCGGCGTCTCGCTGACCCGGCGACCCTGCGCGGGCATTGTCGGTCGGGCCGGAACGGCGACCCGGCCGCCGGTTGGTCGCGCGTTCCCGCCGGGCACCGCGGGCCGCGGCGGTGGCTCGTTGTGATGTGGCCGGCTGCGGATCCGTTGCGCCGCGCCGTCGCCGCGCGCAGCGGCGCCGGGTGGTTCGTCCATTGGGGGGCGGGCCGTCGGTCGCTCGTTGACGTGGGAGCGTGCCGGTTGACCGGTCAGGCCTGCCGGGCGTTCCGCGTAACCGAAAGTGGTCACCGGGTTGCCCCCGTCCCGTGGGTCGCCGGACGGGCCGGTCTGTGTCGTGTCGGGGCGGACCGACCGGGCAGCCGGTCGGGCAGGACGGTCGCGGGGCTTGCCGATGGGCGGCAAATCCCCTGGAGGTGCTGGTCCAATGCGCTAACAGGCACGGGGGCCTCCTCGGGCTGAGGGGTGTCGACTCACGGCAAATGGGGTGAGCCGACCCGAGTGATGATAGGGCCAACGTCACCCGCGCGTGGCAAGTCCGTTACACAAGGCGGAAGTATTTCCCGCTCCGTCGCACCACCGGCGGACCGGTTGTCCGTCGTGTGCGTTTGACTTTCCGTTGACCGGCTGTTCCTGGATGGATGCCCAGGTCGGGCCCCCTCGCCCGTTCGGTTGACCCTATCGCCTCGGGTGGCGCGCGGGCGTGGCTGAAACGCCCGCGGACGGCGCCGCGCATCCCATCGGCGGGACTTGATCGGCTCGTCAGTGGCACATCGGACCGTCCCGTACACGGGACGGTCCGATGTGCCACCGCACCCGGGTTCGCACCGTCGGTCGTGGCCGGTCGCCGCCCGCCGTGCCAGACTCGATCACCGTGCCGGCCGAGTCGGCGGTACCGGGTGTGCGGCACCCGCGAACCGGCGAGACTGTGCGGGCGTACGCGACGGCGGCGCCGGTGCGACAGGTGACGCTGCCGGTGATCGCCGACACCCTGACGGAGGTACCGATGTCCACTGACGCCCGGCTCGCCCTGATCACCCGACCCGGCTGCCACCTCTGCGACGACGCCAAGACGGCACTCGACCGGGTGGTGGCGGTCACCGGTGACAAGTGGGTCGAGTGGGACGTCACCGGCGACGAGGGTCTGGAGCGGGAGTACGGAGACCGGCTGCCGGTGGTGCTGCTCGACGGCAAGGAGCACGGCTACTGGCGGGTCGAGGAGGACCGGCTGCTGCGGGACCTGACCACGCCGCAGCTCTGAGCGGTGCCTAGGGTGCGGTGATGGACACCGCGCACCCCCACCTCGTGTGGGACTGGAACGGCACCCTGCTCAACGACCTCAGCCTGGTGGTGTCCGCCACCAACGTCGTGTTCACGAGCCTCGGTGGGCCGACGGTCACCCTCGACGAGCACCGGGTGCGGTTCCGCCGGCCGGTCGCCGAGTACTACGCCGAGGTGCTCGGGCAGGCCGTGGACGACGACGAGTTCGGCCGACTGGACCGGATCTTCCACGAGGCGTACCGCACCGGGTTGACCACCTGTGAGCTGGCCGCCGACGCACGCGCCGCGATGGCTGCCTGGCCGGGCAACCAGAGTCTGCTCTCCATGTGGTTCCACGAGGAGTTGGTGCCGACCGTGCGGACGTACGGGCTGACCGGCCACTTCACCCGGGTCGACGGGCTGCGGGCCGCGATCGGCGGCGACCGCAAGGCCGAGTCGCTCAAACTGCACCTGGCTGAACTGGGCGTGGACGGCAGCTCGGTGGTGCTGATCGGCGACTCCATCGACGACGCGGACGCGGCGCTCGCGGTGGGCGGCCGGGCCGTGCTCTACACCGGCGGGTTCACCGACCCGGGCCGGCTGCGCGCCTCCGGTCACCCGGTGGCCGACACCCTCACCGACGCGGTGGCCCTGGCCCGGGAGGTCAGTTCCGCAGATAGGTGAGGACGGCCAGCACCCGCCGGTGCTGCTCGGTGTCCGGCGGAAGGGTGAGCTTGGTGAAGATGTTGCGCACGTGCTTCTCCACCGCGCCGTCGCTGACCACCAGGGCGCGGGCGATGGCGGTGTTCGAGCGGCCCTCGGCCATCAGCGCGAGCACCTCACGCTCGCGCGGGGTCAGCTCCCGCAGCGGGTCGTCGCGGCGGCGTCGGGCGAAGAGCTGACCCACCACCTCCGGGTCGAGCACCGTGCCGCCGGCCGCCACCCGGCGCAGCGCGTCCAGGAATTCGTCGATCGCGGCCACCCGGTCCTTGAGCAGGTAGCCGATGCCGCCGCCGGCACCGCCGGTGGCCAGCAGATCATCGGCGTACGAGACCTCGACGTACTGGGAGAGCACCAGGATCGGGGTACGCGGTACCAGTCGCCGCGCCTCCACCGCCGCCCGCAGCCCCTCGTCGGTGTGTGACGGGGGCATCCGGACGTCGACGATCGACACGTCCGGTTGGTGCTCCACCACCGCCCTGACGAGCGCGTCGCCGTCCCCGACGGCGGCCACCACCTGGTGCCCACTCTCGGTCAGCAGCCGGACCAGCCCCTCCCGGAGCAGGACGGCGTCATCGGCGATCACGATCCGCATGGCTGTGTTGTCTACCACGTCCGGGCCGCCTCGGGGGCGCCGCGGAGTGCCGGACCGCTCACAGCGGTAGCTCCGCGCGGATCTCGGTGGGGCCACCGGCCGGGCTGACCACCATCAGCTCACCGCCGGCGGCCCGCACCCGGTCGGCGATGCCGGCCAGCCCGTGGCCCTTGGCCAGGTGCGCGCCGCCCTGCCCGTCGTCGCCTACCCCCACCTGAAGGTGGGTGCCCTGCCGGGTCACCGTCACCACGGCCTCGGTCGCCCGGCTGTGCTTGGCGACGTTCGTCAGCGCTTCGGACACCACGAAGTACGCGGTGTTCTCCACCGCCGGGTCGAGCCGCCCCGCCGGGGTGCCCAGCTGCGGGTCCACCTGGAGCTCGATCGGGATCAGCCCGCGCCCGGCGATCGCGGCCAGGGCGCTGGGCAGGCCCCGGTCGACGAGGATCGGCGGGGCGATCCCCCGGGACAGGGCCCGCAGCTCGGCGAGCGTGTCCCGGGTCTGGGTGACCGCCTCGTCGATGGTCTGGCCGGCGGCCTCCGGGTCGGAGGCGAGCTGTATCCGAGCCCGACTGAGGTCCATCGCCAGGCGGACCAGGCGCTGCTGGGGGCCGTCGTGGATGTCGCGTTCCAACCGGCGTAGTGCGGACGCCTCGGCCGAGACGGCGGCCCGCTTCTGCTCCTCCAGCACCGTGATCCGATCGCGCATCTCGGCCACCCCGGTCAGCATCGCCTTGGCGAAGCTGGCCTGCAGCAGCGCGCAACCCCGCACCACGATCGGCAGCGTGATCAGGAAGAACACCCCGAGTGCGGTGTTCAGGCCGATCCGGGCGGTGGTCGAGTCGCCCAGGCCGAGCAGCTGCGCCAGGTCCTGGTCCTCGCCGGTCGGTCGGGGCAGCGCCCAGTCGTACACCCAGTAGAGCGAGCCGGCGATCGCGGCGGCCCACCAGATCACGGTCACCAGGAAGGTGGCCGCCGCCGCGATCAGCCGCAGGATGCCGTGCGCCAGATCGAGCCAGGACTGGGCGTCCCGCATCGGCACGAAGATCCGCCGCCAGGTGTTCGCGCCCGGCTCGGGCAGCCGGTAGTGCGGTCGGATCCGGGGCTGCCGGAGCACGGCCGGCAGCCGCAGCCGCTCGATGTCGGCCAGCCCGCGGGCGGCGTACAGGGTGCCGCTGAGGATCGGCAGGCCGATCACCGTGACCACCAGGCCGAGGCCGACCGCGAAACCGGCCACGAGGACGACGAAGCTGGCCACCGCCAGGGGCAGCCCGAGCAGCACGTACCCGGAGTCGACGAAGAGTTGGCGGGGGATGCTCGGTGCCAGCATCTGTTGGTCGCTGGTGGCGGCAACGGCGGTCATGGGAAGAGGCTAGGCAACTTGGCCCGGTGTCCCCATCCCGAAGCCCCGCCTCTCCCCCGTAGTGCTGTCCCTACCACCCCGACCAGGCTCGGCGCGGGATTGGTCAGAGAAGTCGGGATTGAGCAATAATCGCCCGGGCGGCGTGGGTAACGCGCCGCTAAATCGATCTTGTGGAATGGAGGTGCCTGTGGAGTCGCGGCGCGCAGCGGCAAGATCGCGATTTGTGCACGTCTTCACAAGCGCCTACTCTGTGACTCCGACGCGCCCTGCTAGCACAGCCGCCAACCTCGGTCGCCAGCGGGAGTCCATAAGCGGCCCACCAGCGGAGTTGGCCGAGGATCGCACCGCACGGAGTCTCATGAGTCAGCACCGTCACCCAGGCGCGCCCGGCCGCGCCGGTGCCGTACCAGCGCTCCCGGATCTGCCCGAGGCCACCGTCGCTCGGCTTCCGGAATACCTGCGCGCGCTGCACAACCTCGCCGACGCCGGGCACGAGACGGTGTCCAGCGAGGGCCTCTCCGCCGCCGCCGGCGTCAACTCCGCCAAGCTCCGCAAGGACCTGTCCCACCTGGGCTCGTACGGCACCCGGGGCGTCGGCTACGACGTCACGCTGCTGATCGAGCAGATCGAGAATGTGCTCGGGCTCACCCAGCGCCGGGCGGTCGCCCTGGTCGGCGTGGGTAATCTCGGTCACGCTCTGGCCGGCTACGACGGCTTCGCCGGTCGGGGCTTCCGGATCGCCGCACTACTCGACGCCGATCCCTCCCGGGTCGGCGAAGAGATCAACGGCCTGGTGGTCAGGCATGTCGACGATCTCCCCACGGTCGCCGCGGAGGAATCCCTCGCGATCGGCATGATCGCCACCCCGGCCGCCGCCGCCCAGCAGGTCGCCGACCAACTGGTCGCCGTCGGCGTGACGAGCATCCTCAACTTTGCGCCGTGCGTACTCTCGGTTCCGGAGGGGGTCGACGTGCGCAAGGTCGATCTCGCCATCGAGCTGCAGATTCTGTCCTTCCACGAGCACCGCAAGGCGTCGCTGACCGCGCTGCCCGCCACCGGCGGGTCCGCTCTCACCGCCCTGCCGGGCGGGTTCGCGGCCACCGACACCCAGGAGGCGATAGGCACGTGAAACTGCTCGTCGTCGGCGCGTCCTATCGGACCGCCCCGGTCGCCACGCTGGAGCAACTGGCCGTCCCTCCCGCCGACCTGACCCGCACCCTGGACCGCCTGGTCGCCCAGCCGTACGTGGCCGAGGCAGTGATCGTCTCCACCTGCAACCGGGTGGAGGTCTACGCCGCCGTGTCCGGTTTCCACGGCGGGCTCGGTGACGTCTGCGCCGTCCTGGCCGAGCAGGCCGGCAGCTCGCCGGCGGCGCTCGCCAGCCACCTGTACGTGCACTACGACACCGCCGCCGTGGACCACGTGTTCCGGGTCGCCACCGGTCTGGACTCGATGGTGGTCGGCGAGGCGCAGATCCTCGGCCAGCTGCGCGACGCGTACCACTGGGCCACCGGCGCCGACTCCGCCGGCCGGCTGCTGCACGAGCTGATGCAGCAGGCGCTGCGGGTCGGCAAGCGGGCCCACGCCGAGACCGGCATCGACCGGGCCGGCCAGAGTGTCGTCACCGCCGCGCTGGAGTTGGCCGCCGGGCACCTCGACGGCGAGCTCGCCGGCCACCCGGCCCTGGTGGTCGGTGCCGGCGCGATGGGCTCGCTCGGGGTGGCCACGCTCTCCCGACTGGGCGCCGGCCCGCTAACCGTCAGCAACCGGGGCGCCGACCGGGCCGTCCGGCTGGCCGAGTCGTACGGGGCGAGTGCCGCGCCGATGACCGAGCTGGCCGACACCCTCTCCACAGTGGACATCGTAGTGGCCGCCACCGCGTCCACCGAACCGGTCCTCACCCGGGCGGTGGTCGGCGCGGCCCTGGCCGACCGGGACCCGGTCCGGGGCCCGCTGGTCCTGCTCGACCTGGCCGTCCCCCGCGACGTCGAGGATGGCGTCGCGGAGCTTCCCGGCGTCGAGGTGATCGACATCGACCGGATGGCGGCGCTGCTCGCCGACGGTCCGGCCGCCGCGGACGCCGCCGCCGTCGAACGGATCGTGCTGGGCGAGGTGGAGGGCTTCCTCACCTGGCTGCGCGGCGCCGACGTGGCACCCACCGTGGCCGCGCTGCGCGGCCGGGCCGACGACGTGGTCACCGCCGAGCTGCGCCGGCTGGCTCAACGTCGCCCCGACCTCGGCGACGACCTGCGTGCCGAGGTGGCCCGTACGGTGCACCGGGTCGTGCAGCGGCTGCTGCACCAGCCCACGGTCAAGGTCCGCCAGTTGGCCGCGGAGCCGGGCGGCGACCAGTACGCGGCCCTGCTGCGCGAGCTGTTCGACCTCGAGGTGCCGCAGACCTCTCCGGTGGACACCGTCCCGGAGGTGCTGGCCCCCGACCTCGGCATGGCGTTCCCCGGCATCGACCCGGTGTCCGGTGCCGACACCGTCGAGCCGACCCCACCCACTGGAGGAGCGCGATGACCGCCCCCCTGCGTCTCGGCACCCGGGGCAGCGCCCTGGCGATGGCCCAGTCCGGCCAGATCGCCGAGGCGTTGACCGCCGCCACCGGCCGCCCGGTCGAGTTGGTCGAGGTGGTCACCGCTGGCGACCGCTCCCACGCGCCGGTGCACCGGCTCGGCGTCGGGGTGTTCGTCTCCGCGCTGCGCGACGCGCTGACCGCCGGGACGATCGACTTCGCGGTGCACTCCTACAAGGATCTGCCCACGGCTGCCGCCGGCGGGCTGCACATCGCGGCGGTGCCGCCCCGGCAGGACCCGCGCGACGCGCTGATCGCCCGAGGTGGCCGGACGCTCGCCGAGCTGCCGCCCGGTGCCACCGTGGGCACCGGCGCGCTGCGCCGTATCGCCCAACTGCACGCCCTCGGCCTGCAGTTGGAGGTCACCCCGATCCGCGGCAACGTGGACACCCGCCTGGCGCGGGTGCTCGGCCCCGACGCCGACCTCGACGCCGTCGTCGTCGCCCGAGCCGGGCTGGCCCGGCTCGGCCGGCTCGACGTCGTCACCGAGGCACTGGACCCGATGCTGATGCTGCCCGCGCCCGCTCAGGGTGCGCTGGCTGTGGAGTGCCGGGTCGACGACCAGGACCTGGTCGAGCTGCTCACGGTGCTGGACCATGCACCGTCGCGCGCCGCGGTCACCGCGGAACGCGCGTTGCTGGCAACCCTGGAGGCCGGGTGCACCGCACCCGTCGCCGCCTATGCCGAACTCGCCGAGGGCGACGACGGCGATGAGATCTACCTGCGCGGGGCGGTGATCAGCCCGGACGGCACTCGTGACCTCCGGCTGTCCCGCACCGGAACGCCCGCCGACGCGGCGGAGATCGGTAAGGCACTCGCCGCCGAACTCCTCGACCTCGGCGCCGACTCGATCCTCGGCCACGAAGGACACACCGGCCCGGGGACCCAGCAATTTGGGAGCACAGAATGACCCGCACCCGTAAGCCCGTCGGCCGTATCGCGTTCGTCGGGGCTGGCCCCGGTGACCCGGGCCTGCTGACCCGTCGGGCCCACGACGCCCTGGTCGACGCCGACCAGGTGATCTACGACCGGGGAGTCCCGGAGTCGTTGCTCGCCGTCGTACGCGCCGAGGCCTCCGACGATGCCGAGTTCACCCCCGCCGAAGGCGCGCCCGGGGACGTGGCGAAGGTGCTGATCTCCGCGGCCCGCTCCGGGCTGAACGCGGTGCACCTGGTCGCCGGCGACCCGTTCGGTCACGACTCGGTGGTGAAGGAGGTGCAGGCGGTGGCCCGTACCGCCGCGCACTTCGAGGTGGTGCCCGGTGTCGGCCAGGCCGAGGGTGTGGCCACCTACGCGGGTGTTCCGCTGCCGGGCGTGCGTACCGCCGCGGACGTCGAGGACGTCAGTGCCCTGGACTTCGAGGCGTTGGCCGCGGCCGTCGGCCGGGGTTCGCTCGCGCTCGCCGTGGACGCCGGTGACCTCGCCGCCGTCCGGGACGGGCTGCTCGCCGCCGGGGTCGACGGCACCACCGGCGTCGGTGTGACCGGCGACGGCACCGGCGAGACCCAGTACACGACCACGTCGACAGTGGACAGCTTCGTGGCCGCCGCGCTCGGCTTCACCGGCCGGGTGGTGCTCACCGTCGGCGCCGGGGTGGGCCAGCGCGACAAGCTGAGCTGGTGGGAAAACCGCCCGCTGTACGGCTGGAAGGTGCTCGTACCCCGCACCAAGGAGCAGGCTGGCGCGATGAGCGCGCGGCTGCGCGCGTACGGGGCGATCCCGTGCGAGGTGCCGACGATCGCGGTCGAGCCGCCGCGTACTCCGGCGCAGATGGAGCGGGCGGTCAAGGGCCTGGTCGACGGCCGGTACGCCTGGGTGATCTTCACGTCGGTCAACGCGGTCCGCGCGGTGTGGGAGAAGTTCGCCGAGCACGGGCTGGACGCCCGGCACTTCGGTGGCGTCAAGATCGCCTGCATCGGTGAGGCGACCGCGGACGCGGTCCGCGCGTTCGGCATCCAGCCGGAGCTGATCCCCGCCGGGGAGCAGTCGTCCGAGGGGCTGCTGGCCGAGTTCTCCCCGCACGACGAGATCCTCGACCCGGTGGGCCGGGTGCTGCTGCCGCGTGCCGACATCGCCACCGAGACGCTCGCCGCCGGGCTCACCGAGCGCGGCTGGGAGGTCGACGACGTGACCGCGTACCGGACGGTGCGGGCCGCGCCGCCGCCCGCCGAGATCCGGGACGCGATCAAGTCGGGCGGGTTCGACGCTGTCCTGTTCACGTCATCCTCCACCGTCCGGAACCTGGTCGGCATCGCCGGGAAGCCGCACGCGCGTACCGTTGTTGCCGTCATCGGGCCCAAGACGGCGGAGACCGCGACGGAGTTCGGCCTGCGGGTCGACGTGCAGCCACCGCACGCCTCGGTGCCCGACCTGGTGGAGGCGCTCGCCGCCTACGCCGTCGAGCTGCGCGAGAAGCTGGCCGCCATGCCGGCCAAGCAGCGCCGTGGCTCGAAGGTGCAGGGGCCGACCGCCCTCCGCTTCCGGTAGTCGTCTCCGAGGAGGCCCCCTCATGTCGTACCCCGAGATCCGGCCCCGCCGGCTGCGCCGTAACGCGGCCGTGCGGCGGCTGGTCTCCGAGACCCGCGTCGACCCGGCCGAGCTGGTCGTGCCGATGTTCGTCAAGGAGGGGCTGACCGAGCCGCGCGCCATCGCGTCGATGCCGGGGGTGCTCCAGCACTCCCGGGACTCGCTGCGCAAGGCCGCCGCCGAGGCGGTCCAGGCCGGGGTCGGCGGAATCATGCTCTTCGGTGTGCCGGAACGGCGGGACCCGACCGGCTCCGCCGGCATCGACCCGAACGGCATCCTGAACGTCGCCATCCGCGACGTGGTCGCCGAGGTGGGCGACGCCACGGTGGTGATGAGCGACCTGTGCCTGGACGAGTTCACCTCGCACGGGCACTGCGGGCTGCTCACCGGAGACGGCGAGGTCGACAACGACGCCACCCTGGCCGCGTACGCCGAGATGGCGGTGGCCCAGGCCGCCGCCGGGGTCGGCATGGTCGGGCCGTCCGGGATGATGGACGGCCAGGTCGGCGTGGTACGCCGGGCCCTCGACGCCGCCGGGCACCAGGACGTGGCCGTGCTGGCGTACGCCGTGAAGTACGCTTCGGCGTTCTTCGGCCCGTTCCGCGACGCCGTGGAGTCGGCGCTGGAGGGGGACCGGCGCACCTACCAGCAGGACCCGGCCAACCTGCGGGAGTCGCTGCGCGAGGTGGCGCTCGACGTCGCCGAGGGTGCCGACCTGGTGATGGTCAAGCCGGCGCTGCCCTACCTCGACGTGGTGTCGGCGGTGCGGGCCGCGGTGGACGTCCCGGTCGCCGCCTACCAGGTCTCCGGTGAGTACGCGATGGTCGAGGCCGCCGCCGCGAACGGCTGGATCGACCGGGAGCGCGTGATGCTGGAGACGCTCACCTCGATCAAGCGGGCCGGCGCGCAGGTCATCCTCACCTACTGGGCGGTCGAGGCCGCCGGGCTGCTGCGCCAGCGCTACTGACCGACTCCCCGGGTTCCGCCGGGGTGGCCGCCTCGTCGGCACCCGGGGTGGCGGCCGGAAGTCGCCGGCTGGTCAGCCAGGCGAGCGCCAACAGCACGGCCGACACCGCCAGCGCGAGCCGGGTGGCCTGCGCCAGTTCCGGCGCGAGACTGACCCGGGTCGACGGGTCGAGCCGGTTGGCGGCCGTGATGCCCTCGCCGCCCAGGCTCGGGGCGAGCCGGTCCGCCAGCCAGGACAGGGCGGCGGCGATCAGCGCGGTGCCGGCCGCGACCGAGGTGTGCGACACCGTGGTGAGCAGCGTGGAGCCGGCGGGCAGGTCGTCGGGCGGGAGCGACCGGCTGGCCGCGGTCATCGTCGGCATCAGCGTCGCGCCCATGCCCAGGCCGATGACCGCACCCAGCGTGGCCAGCAGCGGGTACGACGTGTCGGCGTCGAGCACCAGTACCCGGGCCACCGTGCCGGCCACCGCGGTGGCGATGCCGAGCCCGACGACCCGCCGCGCGGAGACGTGGTCGACGAGCCGGGTCGCGACCTGGAGCATCAGCCCGGTGGTCAGCGCCTGTGGGATGCCGATCACCCCGGCCAGGGTGGCCGAGTCACCGCGTACCACCTGCACGTAGGCCGGGATGATCAGGAACGAGCCGAAGTATCCGGCGGCGAAGAACGCCACCGTCGCGGCGCCTGGAGCCATTCCCGGCGCGCGCAGCACGGCCAGGTTCAGCAGTGGCTGCCGGATCCGGCCGGCCCGCCACGCGAAGGTGACCACCAGCATGGCGCCGAGCGCGAGCGGCAGCAGCACGGCAGCGGTGCCGACTCCGCCCCGCTCGCCGGTGACGCTGAGCCCGTAGACCGCCAGCGCCAGGCCGGGGCAGAGCAGCAGCAGCCCGACGACGTCCAGCCGGACCGGTGGCCGTCGCAGGTCGGCGGCGGGCAGCACCGACCGACCGAGCAACACCGCCAACAACCCCACCGGCAGGTTGATCCAGAAGATCCACCGCCAGGACGCGTGATCGAGCAGCAGCCCGCCCAGCACCGGCCCGATCAGGGGCCCGACCAGCACCGGAAGGCCGAGCAGGCTCATCATCCGTCCGCGCCGCCCCGGTGGCACCGCGGCGAGCGCGACGGCCATCCCGACCGGGTTGAGCAGCCCGCCACCCAGCCCCTGGAGCACCCGGAACGCGATCAGCGACCCGACGTTCCAGGCGGCCCCGGCCAGCACGGAGCCGGCGGTGAACAACAGCAGCGCGGTCAGGTAGGTGCGACGGGCACCGAAGCGGCCGACCGCCCAGGCGGCGGTGGGCATCACCGCGACCAGGGCGAGTGCGTAGCCGCTGGTGACCCAGCCGATCGTGGTGAGGTTGGTGTCGAGGTCGTCGACCAGTTTCGGCAGGGCCACCACGGTGACCGTGGTGTCGATCACCGCGAGCAGACCACCCAGGGTGAGATACCAGCCGAGTCGCCGCGCGGACGCGTCCATGTGGCGGCTCAGGGCCGGGCCCGGCGGGCGGCGCGCAGCGCCTCGGCCCACCAGGCCAACTCGCTCAGCGTGGCGTCGGCAGCCTGCCGCAGCGGCTCGTCGTCGACCAGCCGACCGGTGGCGTCGAGCCGCTCCCAGGGTGCCCGCAGCACCACCCCGGAGCGGGTCGTGGCGGCCTGCACCTCGGCGAAGACCAGCCGGAGCTGCTCGACCGCGCGGATGCCGCCGGAACCGGCGCCGTACGACACGAAGGCCACCGGCTTGCGGGCCCACTCCCGGTAGTGCCAGTCGATGGCATTCTTCAGCGCGGCCGGGAAGCTGTGGTTGTACTCGGGTGTCACCACCACGAACGCGTCGGCGGCGGCCAACCGGGCACTGATCGGGCTGGCCGCATTGCCCCCGGGCGGGGTGTCGGCGAAGGGCAGCGGCACCTCGGCGAGGTCGACGAGGTCCAGGCCGAGGTCCGCGCGGCGGCCCGCGTGGGCGACGAACCAGTCGGCGATCGAGCGGCCCACCCGAGGTTGACGGACGCTCCCGACGAGCACGGCGACGGTCGGCGGAGCGGTGTCCTCTTGCATAGTCATGCCCCGGACGCTAGGACTTGAAGTAATGGTGAAGTCAATGGCGACGGGGGAGTGGCGATGGGCACGTTGACGGTCGGCGAGGTGGCCCGGGAGAGTGGGGTCAGCGGCTCAGCCGTGCGCTTCTATGAGCGGCAGGGCCTGATTTCGGCTGCCCGCACCGGCGGCAACCAGCGGCGCTTCGACTCCGACGCGGCCTGCCGGATCAGGGTGGCGCGAGTGGCCCAGCGCATCGGCCTGACCGTCAACGACATCCGGGACCTGCTCGCGTCCCTGCCACCCGACCCCGAGCTGACCGACTGGGAGGGTCTGCACGATCGGCTGACCGCCGAGGCCGAGCGGCGCATCCGCGACCTGCACGCGGCACTTGACGACATCCGCTCCGGTCGCCGCCTCTGCGACCTCTGACGCCGCCCGCGCGGGTCCGATGGCTGGCGAGAGCGGCTGGATCGGCCGGGCGCGCGGGTCCCGGCCTCTGACGCCTCCATGCCGGCCAAGCAGCGCCGTGGCTCGAAGGTGCCCGCCGCCGCCGCGAACGGCTGGATCGACTGGGCGTGCCGGCCCCCGGGCCCCTGACACCTTCATGCCGGCCAGGCAACGCCGTGGCTCGAAGGTGCCCGCCGCCGCCGCGAACGGCTGGATCGACCGGGCGTGCCGGCCCCCGACGTCTCCATGCCGGCCTTTGCTCTGCACCCGCGGATGCGACGGCTACGGTCCGCGACCGGCGCATATCGGGGTGCAGAGCAAAGGGGAGGGGAAGGGGAGGGTGGGGGTCGGTCCCTGCCCCTTGGCGGCGAGGACACGCAGTTCGCGGTTCACGGTTTCGCCGGCCGGGCGGGAGCCACCTCGTGCCGCAATGAGCGCCCGGTTATCCACAGGTCCTTTCGTTGTCCACAGGCTCACCGAACGGGGCTGCGAGGAACGGCGCGAGCCGGAACGGTGGCGGCATGGACGACTCACCGATACCTCCGGATGCGGGAGCAGCCAGCGCCGACAATGGGATTCCCAACGGCACGAGCCCCAGCACCGCGCAGCGGAAAGTCATACTCAGCGAGCCCTCCGACACACCGTGGCCGGTCGTTGGCATCGTCCGGGCGATCCGTCGGCACGCCGACCTGAGCCAACGTGAGCTGGCCCGATGGGCGGGGGTGCACCATGCGACCATCGGCCGTATCGAGGCCGGTCGGACTGTTCCGAGCATCGACCTGCTCCGCCGGATCCTCGCGGTCGTCGGGTGTCGGCTGGCCGTCGTCGACGAGCTCGGCCGGGTGCTCAGACCGATGCGGGACTGGGACGACACGCGCGACGGTGCGGGTCGCCGCTATCCATCGCACCTGGACACCATCCTCGACCCCGAGCCGGGGGAGTGGTGGGCGGACATCTACGGGCTGGCCCGCCCGCCCGAGACGTTCTACCGCAATCGGGAGGTTCGGGACGCGATGCGTCGGCGCAGTCAGTGGGAGGTGCGGGTAGCCCAGCACCGGGGCGATCCGCCGCCGCCACAGCTCTGGCGATACCGCTGACGCGTGGATCGACGACGGCCCGCCGACCCCACTCGGGGGCGGCGGGCCATCATCGACCAGACTCCGAAATCAGTCGTCGTTGGTGATCGTGCCGACCGCGAGCGGGTCGGCCAGCCGCAGGCCGGGCACACCGGCCACCAGCAGCGTCAGCTTCTCGTCCGCCTCCCGCCTGCGGTCACCCCGAACGGTCACCGGGAACGCCACAGACGTCTGCCCGGCGGCCAGCACCCGGCAGCCGGCGTACGTGTCGAAGTCCGAGCCGGCCTGCGCGGTGAGGCCCACGGTGGCGGCGCAGAGCAGCACCGGCTGGGACAGCGGCCGGGACACCGTGGCGGTGAAGGCGAGCTGACGGGTGCCCTGGCTGCCCTCGACAACCGTCGTGTCGGCCACGGTCAGCGACGCCCGGGACCGGAACCTCGCCACCTGCGGATCGTGGTCGCTGGAACCGCGCGACCCGTCACCGGTGAACTCGGCCGGCCAGTCGGCGTTGATGTGCGCCGCCCGCACCCGCACCAGATCGCCGTAGAGCGCGTCGTTGACGAACAGGTGGTCGAGTGTCTGCGCGTGCCCCTCGAAGCTGTACGAGTAGGCGGAGGACGGCACGTCCGCGACCAGGTTGTCCCACAGGTTGTGCAGACCAGCCTCGTAGAGCGGCGCGAGTTGATCCGACGGCGTGGGCTGGCTAGCCGTCGCGATGGGATCGTCCGGGCGGGGGAACACGTTCAGGTCCCCGCCGTAGACCACCCGGGCGCTCCGGTCGGCCGCCTCAATCGCGGTGACGATGGCCGCACCGTACCGCGCCTGCTCCCGCCGCTGCCCGACCCGGCCGTCCGGGCCGGAGGAGTAGTGGTTGCTGAGCGCGTACAGGGTGAACCGCTCGGACGCGCCGGGTGCCGCCGCCACGCTGAACTTGCCCAGCTGCGGAGCGCGGGTGAAGACGTTGGTGCCGTCCCGACCGGTCGAGGTGTCCACATCCGGCGGCAGCACCGCGTTGAGTGCCTTCGGGTTCTGCACGTCGGCGTTGGCGGGCAGCCCGGCAGCCCGGTACTGGACGGTCGGTGCCGAGCCGAGCAGCGGGTCGTTCGCCGTCGCGGCAGCCAACGACAACCGGTCCGTGCGGTACAGGAACGCCGCGGTGATGCCGCGGGCGTCCGCGCCGGTGCGGTCATAGGCGGCGGCGTACGCGGGCCCGCCCGCTGCCGCCACGCCGAGCGCCAACTCCTGGACGCTGTCCGGAGCGCCGTCGGCGTTGTTGGTGTCACCGCAGCTCAGCGCGGCGCCGGAGACCGTGCAGATGTCCTGGTCCTCGGCCTCCTGCACCAGGATCAGGTCCGGTGCGTGCAGATCCTTCACGATCTGGTCAGCGAGCGCGGCCAACTGCTCGCGGTAGTCCGCCTCGCTGCTCGGCACGTAGTCGAACGGCGGGTCGACACCCGGGCAGCCGGTGTTACCGGTGAAGTCGCAGCCGTCGAACGGGTCGTCGCGGTAGTCGTACAGGTTCTCCACGTTGTAGGTGGCCACGGCCACCTCCTGCGACCGGTCGGCCGGCGTGGGCGGGTTGTTCTTCGACGGGTCGGCCCCGGCGTCGAACTCCGCCCGCTCGACCTGGACGCCGTACTTCTCGAACGAGTAGTAGACCCCGCCCACCGCGTCGGCGCGCAGCGTGTCGAAGGTGTGCGCCGGTGGGAGCAGCGCGGCGCTGTCCCCGGCGGTCGCCTTCACGCCCATGCTGCCGAGCAGCGTCCGTTGGCCGTTGCCGTCGTCGAAGCGGCGGGTCGGGTCGTTGTCCAGCGGGTGCGAGTCGCGGAAGACCCGCCGGGAGTACGGGTCGGCGCGGTCCAGCAGCGGGTCGTCGCGGTCGACCACCCACAACTCGGCGTCGGCGGTGGAGGAGAAGACGTCCCGGCCGCTCACCGCGCCACTGCCGGCGCGGACCCGCATCCGGGAACCCTCGTGTCGCTCCCAGAAGCGCTGCGCGTCGGTCAGCTCGGCCGGTGGCACCGCGTCGGTCACCGCGACCGCGCTGTCCACGGCCAGGCCACCGGCGATCCGACGGACCAGCGAGGCACCGGAGAGCTGGGTGAAGCTGTAGTACTCCGACACCCGGGCCCGCAGCACGACCTCGTCCCCGACGGTCGGCACGTAACCGCCGATCAGCGACGTGAACGTGCCCATGAACACGAAGATGCCGTCGGAGCTGGTCGGATCACCGTCGGTGTCCCCGACACGGCTCTGCAGGAAGAACCCGTGCTGCTCCGCGCCGGCCGAGGTGCGGGCGAGGGTCAACTGGGTGATCACGCCGCGCACGTCGTACAGCGTGCTGCTCGTGCCGTTGCCGCTCGCCGGTGCGAGCGGTGACCGGTCGGCGGGGCCGGACTCGGCGTCGGTGGTCGGGCCCTGCACCTCGCCGACGGTCAACTCCCGGGTCACCTGCACGGCCAGCGCGCAGGTGGCGGTGCCACCGCCCGCGTCGGTCGCGGTCACTGCGACGGTGTACGCCCCGGCGGCGAGGTCGGCGCTCGCGCCGATCGTGGCGCGGGCGGTGCCGCCCAGGCCCTCGGCGGGAGTGAACGCGGTGCGGGTGATCGAACCGGCGGACGGCGTCGGGCTGACCGAGCCCACCGTCAGGTCGACGATCGTGTCGTCGGGGTCGGTGGCGGTGACCTCCCGGCTCGCCGCCGTGCCCGCGCTGGTGACCAGCGGGGCGCCACAGGTCAGCGTGGCCGGGACGTCGACCGGGCCGCCGCCGTCGACCGTGTGCGTGCCGAGGCCGTCGAAGGTGTCGACCGGGAAACCGGCCCACTGTGTGGCGGGGTCGAACGCGTCGGTCGGATCGGTGTCGCCGGTGGTGACTGTCGACAACCGGCGCAGGGTGTTGTCCGCGGTGCTGGTGGCACCGGCACCCCACTCGGTGCCCGGGCCGACGCCCACCTGCCCGATCGAGTCGAGCACGGTGGTGCCCCGGCGCAACACGATCGCGTCGTCGCCGTTGAACAGGCTGGCCCCGGTGGTCTGGTCGGCCTGGGCGAGGATGGCGGCCCCGGCCGAGGCGCTGGCGAACACGAACGTGTCTCCGGCAGCCACCGTTCCGGCCAGCGCGATCGTGGTGGCCGTGGTGGAGCCGTTGAAGGAGAGCTGGAGCTGGTAGCCGCCGGCGGTGAGGTCGACCGGGGCGCCGGTGCCGTTGAACAGCTCGATCGCCTTGTTGTTCGACGAGCCCTCGACGTACTCCGAGATGAACAGGTCGGTGGGCGCGGCGCTGGCCGCGGTGGGTGCGACGCCGAGCGCCGCCACCGTCACGGCGGCGGTGGCGGTCGCGAGCGCGGCGATTGAGCGGCGCGGGCGCATAGGGCCTCCACGATGGGTGGATGAGAGTCAACGCACGTTAAGGTGCCCGACTGTCCACCGTCCATCCCCTAGTGGACAGTTGCGTGAATTCCCTCAGCGCGGCGGATCGAGTCGGTGCACCAGCTCGGCGACGTCGACGCTGTATTCGCACCAGTCCCGGTCGGGCCGGTAGCCCAGCTCCGCGTTGACCTTCAGCATCGCCTCGTTGGCCTGCGCGTTCCAGGTCTGCACCTCGATCAGCTCCGGCTCGGCGGAGCGCAGCTCCAGCAGCATCCGGGCCTTGATCGCCCGGTCGATGCCGTAGCCCCGGTGGTCCTGCGCGACGATCGTGTCGTACTGGTCGGCACGGGTGGGGTGCTGCGCGGGAACCACCACCTCGGTCAGGCCGGCCACCTCGCCGCTCTGCTCGTGCCGAGCGAGCACGATGTACGGTTTCATGCCTCGTCGGTGCAGGGTGTCGATGCTGTCGCGCAGCCGCTCCGGATCGTAGGAGCTGGGGCGCAGCTCACCGTCGTCGACGTCGCGGACCTCGGCCTTCGCCCGCGCGTACGCCTCGATCAGGTCGTCCGGTGGCCCGCCGGGGAAGAACTCCAGGTGGTAGCCCGCGGCGACGCCGGTGGCCATCTCGGCCAGCTCGGCCCAGTCGACCGCGGTCAGGTCGAGCACGCTGCGCGTCTCCACGTACTCCCGGGTGAAGCCGAGCGACTCGAAGAACCCGACCGCGGGCGTGTCGCCGACCACCTCGACCCCGATCGACTGGAAACCCTCCTGGTAGACCCGGCGGGCGGCACGCAACACCAGGTCACGACCGAGGCCGCCGCGTCGCACGGACGGGTGCACCAGCACCTCGAGCACACCGATGTCACCGAGGAGCAGCACGTGGACCTGGCCGAGCACCGCGCCCGGGTCATCGGGGCCGGTCGGCTCGGCCTGGGCGATCCACGAGATCCGCCGTTCGCCGGGCATCACCTCGGCGAGGTATTCCCGCAGTGAGGTCTCCCGCCACGGCGGGTCCTGCGGAAGATCGGCCGCCAGCACCGCGTTCAGCGTGACCAGCAGCGACGCGATCTCGGCGGACGACGCGGTCCTGGGGTCCCACTCGCGCACCATCACCTGTCTAGCTTGCCGCTAACAGAGGCTGGGGGGAAGTGTCCAGTTCTCCAACGTATCGAGACGATCACTTCACAGGCGACTGGCCCGTCCGTACCGGTTGGCGGTGTCGTAGACGTCCTGGGCGTACCGCCGTACGTCGTTGTAGGAGAGGATCGCGTTCCACCAGTCGCCGGGGATGCTCAGGTTGCGACCACCCTTGCAGAGGTAGTTGCCCGCCGCCAGCGCCGCGTCGTCCAGGTCGTGCGGATCCTTGACCCCGTCGTTGTCGGCGTCCGCGCCGATCTCCTGCCAGGTGGTCGGGATGAACTGCATCGGCCCGATGGCGCGGTCGAGGGTCAGGTCCCCGTCGAGCACCCCACGGTCGGTGTCGATGATCCGCATCCGGCCACCGTTACCGTCCAACGGCAACCCGATGATCTTCGGCAGCGCCTTGCCGTCCTGCCCCAGCCGGGCACCGTTGGCCGAGCCGTGCCCCGACTCGACCTGACCGATCGCGGCCAGCGTGGTCCAGCTCAGCGCGCAGCTGCGGTTGGTCTGGGCGAGCATCAGCTCGGCGTAGCCGTACGCCTGCATGGCCACGGCCGGAATGCCCACCTTGCCGGCGATCTGCTGAGCCCAGCCCGCCAAGGCGTCCGACGGACGCCCGCCGACCCCCGGCCCGATGGCGGGCCCGCTGGGCAACCCGCCGCTGGGCAGCCCACCGCTGGGCAGCCCACCGCTGGGCAGCCCACCGCTCGGTAGCCCACCGCTGGGCAGTCCGCCTCCGGGCAGGCCAGGGCCGGTCGGGACCAGGCCGGTGGGCAGGCCGGACGGGGCCCCCGGCGGCACGGTGGGTGTGCCGGAGGCGTCGGCCGCGACCGGACGGGGTGCGCGGATCGTGGCCGGCACGAGCAGGGCGCCCGCCGCGGCGGTCGCGCCCACAAGCGCCAGCAGGAAGAGGCCAGGCAGTGTGAGCCGACCACTCGGCCGGCGAGCCCAGGCTCGGGTCGCACGGGCGGCGGAGGCTGCCGCCTGGCGCGGTGGCAGCCGTACCGCGTGCGCGAACGGCACCCGCCGTCGCCGGGCGGTGCCGGAGGCCGCCACGACGGGCAACTCGTCCACACTGGTCTTCGCCGGATCCCCGGCGCCAACCACGGTCACGGCCTTCGCGCCGTCGGCCGAGGCGTCGGTCTTCACGGTGTCGGCGGGCACGTCGGTCTTCGCGCCGTCGGCCAGCGCCTCGGTCTTCGCGCCGTCGGCCAGCGCCTCGGTCTTCGCGCTGTTGGCGGGCACGTCGGTCTTCGCGCTGTCGGCCGGCGCGTTGGTCTTCGCGCTGTCGGTCTTCGGCTCGGTGGCGGACTTCGACGCGGTCGGGTCACCGGCGCCACCGGTCGCCTCCGGGCCTCCGGTTTCCGAGCTGGCGGCCGTCGGGTCTTCGCCTTTCGACCCTTCGGCCTTCGCTTCGGACTTGAGTGCCTCGACCTGCCTGTCGGCGTTGCCGTCGGCGACCGGATCGGACGCGGCCGACGGCTTCGCGCCCGGAGCGGTGACGCTCGCGTCCGGGCTGGACCCGGTGGCGCTCGCGTCTGGGCCGGTGGCGTTCGCGGTCGGGCTGGACCCGGTGGGGTCGGCGGGGCTGGCCTTGGTGGGGGGTGGGGTCGGGGTACCCCCGATCCGGCCACTCAGCCAGGGCCGGCGGGGGCGGGGCACCGCGGGCACCGGGTCGGGCGCGGCCCCGGAGCCCTCAAGTGGCCCGTCCAGCGGCGCGGCCGGTCGTAACGGTTGCACACGCGTGTCGTCCTCGCCGTCCACCACCCGTCGAGTATCACCCATCCTCCGCCGAACGTCAGATCCACGTACCCTGGGCACATGCCCCGGTACGAGTTCCGCTGCCGCGCCTGCGGCGACACTTTCGAGGTCAACCGTTCGATGGCGGCGGCCGCTGACCCGGCCACCTGCCCAGAGGGGCACGCCGACACGGTCAAGCTGCTCTCCGCGGTCGCGGTCACCGGCCGGGGTGGGGCCGGCAGTGCCCCGACGTCCGCCGGTGGCGGGTGTTGCGGCGGCGCCTGCGGCTGCTGATCGGACCCGTTCTCCGCCACCTGGTGGGCTGGCCTTGCCGTGAGCGGGTTCGAGTGGCACTTTGAGGCGGCATCTGCCCGGCCGTTCTCACGATGCGTTACCGCTCGGACTCAGGCAGCATGAACCCGACGTTACGGGCGGAGGTTCCACGCATGTCGCCACGGATCCAGCTCCCGAGCGGTTGGGTGACCTTCGTGTTCACCGACATCGAGGGCTCGACCCGGCTGGCCCAGTTGCTCGGCCCGGACTACCGGCCGGTGCTCGCCGAGCACCGACGGCTGCTGCGTCGGACGCTGGCCAGCACGGGTGGCGCGGAGTTGCTGACCGAGGGCGACTCGTTCTTCCTCGCCTTCGAGGACGCGGCCTCGGCGCTGACCGCCTGCCTGACCGCCCAGCGGGCGCTGTCCAACCACGACTGGCCCACCGCCGAAGCCGCACCCCGGGTACGCATGGGCCTGCACACCGGTTACGCCGAGCCGCGCGACGGCGACTACGCCAGCCCCGAGGTGCATCGGGCCGCCCGGGTGGCCGCCGCCGCGCACGGCGGGCAGGTGCTCTGCTCGGCGTCCACCGCCCGTCGGGCCGAGCCGTTGCCGCCCGGTGCGACCCTGCTCGACCTGGGCCTGCACCGGTTGCGTGGCTTCGACGACCGGGAACGACTCTTCCAACTGGTCGCGCCGGGCCTGGAGCGGCAGTTCCCCCGGCCCCGCACCGCGGACGCGGTGGCGCACAACCTGCCGACCCAGGTGACGTCGTTCGTCGGCCGGCAGGCCGAGCGCGTCGAGTTGGGCCTGCTGGTCAAGCAGCATCGCCTGATCACGGTGCTGGGCGCGGGCGGGGCGGGCAAGACCCGGCTCGCGGTGGAGTTGGCCAGCGGGATGGTTGAGGCGTACCCGGATGGGGTTTGGTTTGTCGACATCGCCGCGGTGACCGACCCGGGTCTGGTGGCGTTCGCGATCGCCGCGGTGCTCGGCCTGCGACCCGAGCCGGGCCGGCCGATGCTGGACACCCTCGTCGAGTACGCGGCGGCCCGCCGCATGCTTGTCGTCCTGGACACCTGTGACACCCAGCCGGCCGCCTGCGCGGAGGTGATCGCGCGGTTGCTGTCCGGCGGGAGTGGCGTGCGGGTGCTGGCGACCAGCCGTGAGTCGTTCAGCCTGCCGGGCGAGGTGGTGTGGCGGATCCCGCCCCTCTCGGTCGACCCACGGGCCGACGGCACGGAGAGCGACGCGGTGGCGCTGCTGCTGGACCGTACGGCGGCGGCGCGCGGCGGTCGACGACCGGACCCAGCCGAGTCGGCCGACCTCCGCCGGGTGGTGCAGCGCCTGGACGGGTTGCCGCTCGCCATCGAGTTGGCCGCCGCCCGGCTGCGGGTCCTCTCCGTGGGCCAGCTCGCGGAGCGCCTGGACGACGTCCTCGGCACCTTGGACGCCGGTCGTCAGGACCCGGATCCGCCGCCGGTGGAGCGCGGGTGGTCCGGCAACCAGCAGGACACCGTGGACCTGGTGGCCGCGGCGTCCGGGGCGTCGCCACCCACTCCGGCGAGCAGGGCGGTGCAACGCTCGGCCACCGAGCGGCACCTGACCATGCAGGCCACCGTCACCTGGTCGTACCGGACGCTGGGGCCCCGGGCCGCCCGCCTGCTGCGGTGGCTGTCGGTCTTCGCCGGGCCGGTGGACCTGGCGACTGTGGAGTGGCTGCTGGGTGACGACCCGCTGGATCCGCTCTCGGTGCTCGTGGACAAGTCGATGGTGTTGGCCGAGCCACGAGCCACCGGCAGCACCTACCGGATGCTCGACCCCATCCGGGCGTACGCGGCGCGGCGGCTGGCCGAGGCGGGTGAGGCGCAGGCCGCCCGGGACCGGCACGTGGCCTGGTCGGCCCATGCGGTGGACCGGGCGCACCTGGGCCAGGACGGCCGCCCGGTGACCCTGTCGCTGTACGCCCTCGACCCCCTGGCCGGGGAGGTACGCGCCGCGCTGCGGTGGTGCGCCACCGGCGGCAGTGCCCGTGCCGGTCTCGGTCTGGCCGGCGGCCTGGACCAGTGGTGGCTTGAGCGGGGCCTGGCCCGGGAGGGGCGGCTGTGGCTGTTCCGGCTGTACGGGCGGATCGCCGAGACGGGTGAGCGGATCCCGGAGGCGGAGCTGGCGGCGGTCTACCACATGCACTCGCTGCATGCCGGCGCGGACGGTGAGTTCGCCGAGGAGCTGCGCTACTCCCAGCGGGCCGAGGCCGCCGCCCGACAGGCCGGTGATGCCGGGCTGCTGGCCCGGGTGCTCGCCGGCAGAGCCGCACCGCTTGTCGACATGGGGCAGTTCGTCGAGGCCGAGCGGGTGTGCCGGGAGGTCATCGACTGGGCGCACGGGCAGGACGTGGTCGGCGAGGCGCTGTTGGCGGTGTTCAGCCTGGCCGAGTTGCTCTGGCGGCGCGGTGCTCTGGAGGAGGCGGCGGACCTGCTGGGGGCGGTGCGTCCGGTGGAGGCGGCCCGTCCGGTGGAGCGCGGTCGGCGGTCGGTGGACATGCTGCTCGGGATGGTCGCGCTGGCCCGGGGCGACGTGATCGCGGCACACGAGCACCTGCTGGTGGCGCTGCGTTCGCGGATGGGTCACGGCTACCACGGCCGCGCCTGCGACACGTTGAACGCGATCGCGGTGCGCTGTGCGATTGGCGGGGACCGGCTGACCGCGGCGCGCCTGTTCGGCGCGGCGCAGGCCACCCGGGCGAGCATGCGTGCGACCCCGGGCATCTTCGGCGGCTACTGGGCCGAACAGCAGGCGGAGCTGCGCGCGGTGCTGGGCGACACGGTCTTCGACGACGCGTACGGCGAGGGCGCCGAGTTGGGGTTGGACGAGGCGGCAGCGCTGGCACTGGACGTGGAACATCCGGACCTGGCAGCGGATTCGACCCGCTTCAGCACCGGCCTGTCCCAGCCCACCCCCCGCCGCCCGCTGGACCCCGACCGCCACCCAGCAACCCGCACCGAACGCGCCTAACCAAACCCCCGAACCCCCACCCCCACCCCCACCCCCACCCCCACCCCCACCGCGGTTGATCATGAGGCTATAGCTGCGACACGCCGGGCGGACGGGCAATAACCCCATGATCAACGGGCGAGAGGGGGGTGGGGGGGGTGGGGTGGGTGGGGTGGGGGAGAGGGGGTTAGGTGCGGGCTTGGGCTTCGGCTTGGGCCTTCATTCGGGCGGCGCGGTCGATGTCGGCCTGCTGGACGGCCGCTACCGAACCGAAGATGCTGACCGCCTGGTAGTAGGTCCAGGCCAGGCTGTAGCAGGCCGGCCGGACGACCGAGTTGTACGTGGTGCAGACGCGCTTCAGGTCCTCGTAGAAGGCGCTGTCGAGGCGGGACTTGTTGGCGGAGAACTGGCCGACCGCCTTGTAGTTGCGGTAGCCGAAGTCGTGCCGGTAGCAGCCCAGGTTGAAGGTGAAGCCGAGCGGGTTGTCCGGGCTGGACGAGCAGTAGTCGGTGGACCAGGTGAAGTTGTACTCGGCCCAGGGTGCCCGGTTGAGCCGGGCGCTGTTCCACGAGTTGTAGCTGGATGCGCTTGTCTGGGTCCAACTGGACAGCACGGAGAGCCGTTGGGCGGGGGTGACGGCGGCGGCGGGGGAGGCGATGGTGAGGGTGGCGAGCAGCGCTAACGCGCCCGAGGCGAGCAGGGTGGCGAGACGTCGGGGCACGGGTTACCTCCGCGGGGGTGAGCGGGTGGGCCGGAAGTTACCGGCGGGTTACCGGATGTCGATAAGTTTCGATCAAGGGGTCGACCAGCGGGAATGCGCCTCGCAAACTATTGGTGACATGTGTCGAAACAGGCGAATGCCCCGGCTGCCAGGGGCACCCGGGGCATTCGACGAGAGCGGGTCAGCGCAGGACGAACACCGGCGGGCTGGTGGGGCTCTCGTTGGCCGACCGGTCCAGGGCGGTCAGCTGGTAGGTGTAGCGCTGGCCGGGCTCGGCCGAGGTGTCCACCCAGGACTGAGTGCCGCCGGGCGTGGCCCGGACGGTGTCGACCAGGTGCGCGGCGTCGGCCGTGGCGCACCGGCCGGGCAGCGTGGTGCCGTCGAACCGGTAGATCGCGTACGAGGTGGCGGTGCCGAGTGGGCCGACGCCGTCGGCGGGCTGACGCCAGGTGAGCCGTACCCCGTCAGTCTGTCGGGCCGCCGCGGTGACCACCGGAAAGAGCAGCGGCCTGGCCGGCAGGTGCGGCATGGCCGGCACCAGCGCCGGGCGCGAGTAGTGCTCGGCCGCGTAGTTGTCGGTGGCACCGAGCCGGTTGGCCCGCACCTGGACGGCCGAGAAGTGCACATTGCCCTGCACCTCCGGGTACGACCGGTTGAGCGTCAGGTGGTCGGACAGCTCCCGTGGTTTCTGCCAGTACGGCCCGTACGCCGGGTCGCCGCTCTTGTAGTCGGCCTGACCGATGTAGAGCTGCACGCGGGTGCCGCGCACCGTCTCGGCCCACCACGGCACCAGGCGCGCGTAGTCGGCGGCCGGGTACTGGCCGATGTACCAGTAGAGCTGCGGCACCACGTAGTCGATCCACTCCTGCTTGATCCACGTGCGGGTGTCCGCGGAGATGATGTCGTACGACTGGCTGCCGGTGGTGTCCGAGCCGAGCGGGTCGACGGCCCTGTTGCGCCAGATGCCGAACGGGCTCACGCCGAACTTCACCCACGGCTTCGCCGCCTTGATCTTCGTGCTCATCTCCTGGATCAACAGGTTGATGTTGTCCCGCCGCCAGTCGGCCCGGTCGGTGAAGCCCCGGTGGTACGCGGCGAAGGTGGCATCGTCGGGCACCTGGTAGGTGCCGCTGGGATACGGGTAGAAGTAGTCGTCGAAGTGCACGCCGTCGATGTCGTACCGGCTGACCGCGTCCATCATCGCGGTCTGCACGAACTCGCGTACCTCGGGAATGCCGGGGTTGTAGTAGAGCCGGCTGCCGGCGACGCCGGCCGGCGGGTAGGCGAAGGTCCAGTCGGGGTGCTGCCGGGCCGGGTGGCCCGGGGCGAGCTGGGTCGGGTCGGCGCCGGCGCCGCCGGGGGCCGGCATGGAGACGCGGTACGGGTTGAACCAGGCGTGGAACTCGAGGTTGCGCCGGTGCGACTCGTCCACCAGGAAGGCCAGTGGGTCCCAGCCGGGGTCCTGGCCACGTACGCCGGTCAGGTACTCCGACCAGGGCTCGTGTGGTGAGGGCCAGAGCGCGTCGGCGGTGGGCCGGATCTGCACGACGACGGCGTTGTGGTGCAGCCGTTCGGCGAGGTCGAGCAGCTCCCGGTACTCCGCCTGCTGGGTGGCGACCCGGTCCGGGCTGCTCTGGGACGCCTTGCTGGGCCAGTCGATGTTGACCACCGACGAGATCCACATGGCCCGGAACTGACGCTTCGGCGTGGCCGGGTCGGTGACGCAGGTGGTGGTGGGAGCGGCGGCATCGGTCGCGGCGCTCGCGGGGGTGGCGGTGACAGACGTGCCGAGCAGGGCTGCGACCAGCCCAACGACTCCGAGTCGGGTGGCTCTCATGCGGTGTGTCCCTCCGTTGGGGCTCCCGGATGGTTCGCGGCACACGGCAAGAATCGCCTTGGATGTCCGCGTTGCTGGTAGGAAATTTTCACAGTCTGGCCGTTGCCGCAAGGGTTCGTGGTTGACCAATCGCGCCGCTGGGTAGCAACGCCGGTTACCGACCGCCACGAAGGTGGTCGCACGGCGGGAGGGGTGACCGGGTGTCCGTGCTGCGCACAAAACCAATCAAGGACGTGATAGCCCAGGGTGAGGCGGACGGCAGTGACGGCACGCTCGGGCTGAAGAGACGGCTTGGCGCCGTCGACCTCACCGGCTTCGGCATCGGCATCGTGATCGGCACCGGCATCTTCACGCTCACCGGCATCGAGGCGCGGGACAGCGCCGGCCCGGGCGTGGTGATCTCCTTCGCCATCGCCGGCGTGGTCGCCCTGCTCGCCGCGCTCTGCTACGCCGAGTTGGCCTCCAGCGTGCCGACCGCCGGCAGCGCCTACACCTACGCGTACGCGACGATGGGCGAGATCGTCGCCTGGATCATCGGCTGGGACCTGCTGCTGGAGTTCGCGCTCGGCGCCGCCGTGGTGGCCCGAGGCTGGTCCGGCTACCTGGCCGAACTGCTCGACCTGCCGACCCGCTGGTTCGGCGAGGAGGGCAGCACCGTCAACATCGGTGCCATCGCCATCGTGCTGATCCTGGGTGTCGTGGCGATCGTCGGCATCCGGGAGTCCTCCCGGATCACCAACCTGCTGGTGCTGGTCAAGGTCGCCATCTGCGTGTTCGTGGTGGTGGCCGGTCTGTTCTTCGTCAAGGCCACCAACCTCAGCCCGTTCATCCCGCCGGCCGAGCCCGCGGGCGGCGGCGACGACGGCATCAAGCAACCTGTCACGCAGGCGCTCTTCGGGCTGGAACCGTCGGTCTTCGGCTTCGTCGGGGTGCTCAGCGCCGCCGCTGTGGTTTTCTTCGCGTACACCGGCTTCGAGGCCGTCGCGAACCTGGGTGAGGAGACGAAGAAGCCCAAGCGGGACCTCACCCTGGGCCTGCTCGGCACGTTGCTGATCTCCACCCTGCTCTACATCGGCGTCTCGCTGGTGGTGGTCGGAATGGTGCCGTACACCGAGATCGACAGGGGTGCCCCGATCGCGTCGGCGTTCGAGGCGGTCGGCGCGGGCTGGGCGGCGGTGCTGGTCTCCATCGCCGCCGTCGCGGGCCTGACCAGCGTCATCCTGGTCGACCTGGTGGCGATGGGCCGGATCGGCTTCGCCATCGCCCGGGACGGGCTGATCCCACCGTCGATCGCGGCGGTGCACCCGCGCTGGGGCACCCCGTACCGGATCTCGGCGATCATGACGGTGGCTGTCGCGTTGCTGGCCGGCTTCCTGCCGCTGTCCGCGCTCGCCGACCTGGTCAGCATCGGCGCGCTCTGCGCGTTCGTGCTGGTGTCGATCGCGGTGCCGATCCTGCGCCGCAAGCGCCCGGACCTGGAGCGCCCGTTCCGGGTGCCGTTCTCCCCGGTGCTGCCGATCGTCTCGGCGCTGGCCTGCTTCTACCTGATGCTCAACCTGTCGGTGGAGACCTGGCTGCGGTTCCTGGCCTGGATGCTGCTCGGCGCGATCATCTACTTCGGCTACGGCTACCGCCGCAACCGCCTGGCCCAACACGAACCAGCGGTCACCCCAACCCCCCGCACCCCAACCACCGAAAGCTAACCCTCCCCCGCCCCACGCCCCCCGCCCCACGCCC
>NZ_JBEZDJ010000030.1:0-95398 GCF_040648275.1 Micromonospora sp. NPDC049171 | reverse complement strand
CACCCCGCCCCACCCCACCCCACCCCGTCGATCATGGAGTTGTGGTGGGCAACTGCTGCGCCTATGCCCCTTTTGCGAGGCACCACAACTCCTTGATCGACGCGGGCGGGAGGGCGGGAGGGCGGGAGGGTGGGCGGCGGGGGCCGGGGCGGGAGGGCGGGCTGTTAGGGGGTGGGGGTTCGGGACTGGGCCAGGGCGGCGAAGGCGGTCAGGGACTCGGGGTTGGCCAGGGCGCCCTTGGCCGCTGCCTCGTCGACCGGGGTGCCCGTCAGGATCTTCTTGACCGGGACCTCCAGCTTCTTCGCCGACAGGGTGCGGGGCACCGCGCGTACCTGGTGGATCTCGTCGGGCACGTGCCGGGGAGACAGGGCGGTGCGCAGTTCACGGCTAATCTTCGCGCGCATCGGGTCGTCCAGCTCCAGGCCGTCGGCCAGCACCACAAAGAGCAGTAGCTCACCGGCGCCGCCCTCGTCGTCCTCCAGGTGGACGACGACCGAGTCGACCACCTCGTCCAGCCCCTCGACCACGGAGTAGAACTCGGCGGTGCCCAGCCGCACCCCACCTCGGTTGAGGGTGGCGTCGGAGCGGCCGGTGATCACGCAGCCGCCCCGCTCGTTGATGGTGATCCAGTCGCCGTGCCGCCAGACGCCCGGGTAGACGTCGAAGTACGCCTCGAAGTAGCGGGTGCCGTCCGGGTCGTTCCAGAAACCCACGGGCATGCTCGGCATCGGCTCGGTGATGACCAGCTCGCCCAGCTCGCCGATGACCGGTGTGCCGTCGGCGGAGCGGGCCTCCACCTTGGCGCCCAGCGCCCGGCAGGCGATCTCACCGGCGTACACCGGCAGCAGCGGCACCCCGCCGACGAACCCGGTGCACACGTCGGTGCCGCCGGACAGCGACTGGAGCTGCACCTGCCCGCCGACGGTGTCGTACACCCATCCGAAGCCCTCGGCGGGCAGCGGCGCACCGGTGGAACCCACCCCGCGCAGCGCGGACAGGTCGGCGATCTCGCGGGGCACCAGGCCGGCCTTGCGGCAGGCCAGCAGGAACGGCGCGGAGGTGCCGAAATAGGTGGTGCCGGTCTCGGCCGCCAGCCGCCACAACCCACCCAGGTCCGGTTCAGCCGGCCGGCCAGGTTCCGCCCGGACCGCCGGGTTGCCGTCGAAGAGCACGATTGTCGCGCCCACGGCCGGGCCGGAGACCAGGAAGTTCCACATCATCCAGCCGGTGGTGGTGAACCAGAAGAACCGGTCGGCCGGGCCCAGGTCGTGGTGCAGGGCGAGCATCTTCAGGTGCTCCAGCAGGATGCCCCCGTGGCCGTGCACGATCGGCTTGGGCAGCCCGGTGGTGCCGGAGGAGTAGAGCACGTACAGCGGGTGGTCGAACGGCACCGGCGTGAACGTCGACGGCTCGTCGGTGGGCGCGGCCAGCTCGGCCCAGCTCAGCGCGCCCTCGGGCACGGGGCCGGCCGGATCGAGGTAGCCGATGCTGACGGTGTGCCGCAGCGACGGCAGGGCGGCCCGGATCGCGGCGACCTCGGCGCGCCGGTCCACCGGCTTGTCGCCGTACCGGTAGCCGTCCACGGCGACCAGGACTGTCGGCTCGATCTGCTGCCAGCGGTCGGTAACGCTGCGGGTGCCGAACTCCGGCGCGCAGGACGAGAAGATCGCCCCCAGACTGGCGGTGGCCAGCAGGAGGACGTACGTCTCGGCGATGTTCGGGGCGTACGCCGCCACCCGGTCACCGGCGGTGACACCGAGCCGGCGCAGCCCGGCCGACACCCGGCGGACCTGCTCGCGCAACTCCCCGGCGGTCAGCGTGACCGGCGCGCGGGTCTGCCCGTGCGCGATCACCACCGGGTCGTCGTCGGCGCGCCCCGGCATCCGCAGCACGTTCTGCGCGTAGTTGAGCGTGGCACCGGGGAACCAGCGCGCCCCGGGCATCCCCCGCTCGGCGAGGGTGGCGGTCGGCGGGGTGTGCGCGATCACCTCGAAGTGGTCCCAGATCGAGCGCCAGAACCCGTCCAGGTCGGTGACCGACCAGCGCCACAGCGCGTCGTAGTCGGCGAAGTCCAGCCCGCGGTGCTCCCGCAGCCAGCGCAGGTAGTCGCCGATGCGGGACCGCTCGCGTACGTCCGCCGGCGGCGCCCACAGCATGTCACCCACTGCTCCACCCTCCCCCGGCCCGGCACGACACTGTGCGTGGCCGTGGCGCCATCTTGCCCTACCTCGAAGCGCCATTCTGCGCACCGGGGTACGGCAACCGATGCGTGCCCGCCCCACACTCCAGCCCGGTACCTCGTGTGGGTCAGCCGGCGCGGTGGGCCTGGATGGCGCGGCGGCGGGCGAGGCGGTGCGCGCGACGGATCTCGGCCTCCTTGTACCGGCGCTCGTCCTCCGCCGTCTCCGGCAGCACCGGGCGGACCACCCGCGGGGCCCCGCCGACGTCCACACCGACGAAGACCAGGTACGCGGTGGCCACCCGGACCGGCGCGTCCTCGGCCGAGTCCCAGCGCTCGGCGACCACCCGCACGCCCACCTCCATCGAGGTCTGGCCGGTCCAGTTCACCTGCGCGTGCGCGTGCACCAGGTCGCCGACCCGGACCGCCTCGGAGAAGACGATCTCGTCGATCGCCGCGGTCACGGCCGTCCCGCCGCTGTGCCGGGCAGCCGCGGCCCCTGCCACGTCGTCGACGAACTTCATCAGAACCCCGCCGTGCACGGTGCCGTAGAGGTTCACGTCCACGGCAGTCATGATCTTGCTCAGCGTGACGCGCGAGTACGACGTCGGCTTGCCGATCGGTGGGGCGGAGAGGTGCTCAGTCATGTCGAAAACGGTACGGTGCGCGGATGCGACATCTCTGGAGCTTCCTCGCCGGGCTGGTGGTGGCGCCCATCACCTGGGTGCTCGTCACACTGGGGCAGGACGGGTCGAGCCGGACGGTCGACCGCTGGGTGGAGACCGGCACGTTCAACACCGCCAACCTGATCGAGCCAGCCGTGTACCTCGGTGTCGGCGGCGTCCTGCTGGGCCTGCTCGGCACGCTGCGCTTCTCGCCGCTCGGCCCACTGGTGGCCGGGTTGCTGCTGGTCAGCCCGTACGTCGGGATGTTCGTGGCGCCCTTCACGGTCCGGGACGCGATCCCGCACGGGTGGAAGGTGGCCGGCGATCCGTTGCCGTTGCGGCTGCCCGTGGAGAACGGCACGCTCTTCCTGATCGGCCTGCTGCTGCTGATGGCGACCTTCAGCGTGCAGCGGTGGCGGCAGTGGCCGCGCCCGGCCACCGAGTCGGCCGTGCCGCCGGCCCCGGCACCGGAGACCACCCCCCGCAACGACGACTTCACGTTGACCGACTGGCCGTCCCCCGCGCCCGCGGAACGCGACACCGCGCCGCTCACTCTGGGTTACCCGGCCGACTCGACACCGACCGAGCCGTTGCCGCGCCGGGTGGGTGGCGAGTCACCCTGGTCCGCCCCACCGCGCGGCCAACCGCGCCCGGAGGACAACACCACGGAGATCCGCTGATCGTCGGGCGGGCCGGGCAACCGGCCCGCCCGCCTGGTTAGTGCAGGGCGACCGCCAGGTCGGGGTCGACCGTGCCGAGGCCGGCGCGGGGCACGACCAGGAGCATGACCGTCAGCGCGGCGGCCATGCCACCGGCGATGACGACAGCCATCGGTACGCTCCCGGCGCCGAACAGGCCCGCCAGGGGTGCCGAGAGTGCGCCGACACCGAACTGCACCGCGCCGAGCAGCGCCGCGGCGGTGCCCGCGGCCTCGCTGTGTCGGCTCATGGCCAGCGCCGGCGCGTTGGGCAGGGCCAGGCCGGCCGCGGCCAGGACCAGCCACAGTGCCGCGAGCAGGGTGCCTAGGCCACCGAAGCCGGTCGCCGCGAACAGGACGAGCAACAGCCCCGCCGCCGTGCCGGCGAGCAGGGCGCTGACCAGGATCTGCTGCGGGCTGTAGCGGCGCAGCAACCGGACGTTGAACTGGGTGGCCCCGATCAGCCCGACGGCGCCCGCGCCGAAGGCCAGGCCGAACTGCTGCTCGTCGAGGCCGTACTCCCGCTGGAGCACGAACGACGACCCGGAGACGTACGCGAACAGGGCCGCCATCGCCAGCCCGGCGACAAGCACCAGACCGACGAACGCCCGGTCGTTGAGCAGCCCCCGGTAGTCGCGCAGGGTGGCACCGACTCCCCCGTGCCGCCGACGCGTCACCGGGAGGGTCTCCGGGAGCCGGAGCGCGGCCACGACGATCAGCAACGCGCCAAGCACCGCCAGCGCCGCGAAGACACCCCGCCAGTCGGTCCAGCCCAGCAGGCCGCTGCCCAGGGTCGGCGCGAGGATGGGCGCCAGGCCCATGACGAGCATCAGCCGGGAGAAGATCCGGGCGAAGGAGGCACCGCTGAACAGGTCGCGGACGACGGCGGTCGCGACCACGGTGGCGGCCGCCACGCCCAGCCCCTGCAGGACGCGCAGCGCACCGAGCACGGCGATGCTGGGCGCGAAGACGCACAGCACGGAAGCCACGATGTGCGCGGCCAGCCCGGCGAGCAGCGGCAGACGCCGCCCGACCACGTCGGAGAGCGGCCCGATCAGCAACTGACCGAGCGCGAGGCCGGCAAGCGTGCCGGTCAGCGTCAACTGCACCGCGGTCTCGGTGGTCTGCAGCCCTGCCGTGATGGCGGGCAGCGCGGGCAGGTACATGTCGATGGTCAACGGCCCGATGGCGATCAACGCACCCAGCACGAGGACGAGTTGCGCCCGCTGCCGGTTGGTCATCAGGTCACCGGGCAGCATGTCCTCGGTCGTGCCCGGGTTGTCCGCGCGGGTGCCGGCTCCGGTCTTGTCCACCAACTGCCTCATCATCTCGATCTCTCTGCGGAAGCTTGTGCGTCGTCACGGGGCGGCGAGACTGTGACGAGGCAGGGGTCGTGGTGGGGGTGGCCGGACGAGTCGATCACCCGGTGGTGATCCTGTCGCTCGCCAACGTCCAGAAGCCGTACGACGTTCCCGCTGTGGGGGGAGTCACGCCCCGCTGGTCCGCCCCGGACCCGGACCAAGCTGTGACCGGGGTCACAGTCGCACCAGAACCGGGAGGGAGGTCCGCGTCGTCTTGCCTGTCGTGAGACGAAGTCTGGACGGCCTCGACGAGGCCGAGTTGCTCCGCCGCGTCGGCCGTGGCGACCGGCGTGCCTTCGACGCCCTGTACCGGCGTACCGCCCCGTGGTTGACCGCGCGGCTGCGTCGGCGTTGCGCCGACGAGGACGTGGTGGCCGAGGTGTTGCAGGAGACGTACCTGGCGGTGTGGCGGTCGGCCGGCAGCCAGGCGCGGTCCGCGACCTCCGGCAGCGCGGTGGGCTGGTTGTGGACGATCGCCGCCCACCGGCTGATCGACGCGTTCCGCCACCGGGCCCGCAGGGAACGGATCCCGTCGGTGCAGACCTACGACACCGTGGCTCCGGCGGCCGAGGAAGAGGCGCTGGCCGGCGGGTTGGACGCCAACCTGGAGCGGGCCCTACAGGCCCTGCCTGCGGAGTTGCGTCAGGTGCTGCGCGCGATGGTCCTCGACGGACTGACCGTGCGGGAGACCTCGCTGCTGCTCGGCATGCCGGAAGGAACCGTGAAGACCCGCGCGCGGCGGGCCCGAATCGCGCTGCGGGAGGCGCTGTCATGACCACTCATCCCAACCCCACACTGATCTCCGCGTACGCCTCGGGCGGTCGCGGCGTCGACGACACGACCATCTGGGCGGTCGAGGCGCACCTGGAGTCCTGCGCCGCCTGCCGGGCGGTCCTCGCCGACGCGACCGACCCCGCCACCCGCGACCTGCTGGACCGGGTGGCCGACGGCATCGCCACCGGCATCGCCACCGGCCCCGCTCCGGTGCGCCGCCGGCGACTGCGGCGGGCCGGGGTCGCCGCCCGGATCCTGCCGTGGCTGGCCACCGCCGCCGGCCTGATGCTGGTCGCGGTGCTCTTCGAGACGACCTTCGACAACCTGCCGTCGCTGGTGCTGCTCGTCGCGCCGATGACACCGCTGCTGCCGGTGGCCGCGCTCTGGAGCCGGCGACTCGACCCCGCCTGGGAACTGACGGCCACCATGCCCCGGACCGGGTTGGCGCTGCTGCTGCGCCGCACCTTGGCGGTCCTCGTGGCAGTCATCCCGGTGCTGGCCGTGGCGGGCTGGGGCACCGGGCACTCCCCGAGTCTCTGGCTGCTGCCGGCCCTGGGTTTCACCGCCGGGGCCCTGGCGCTGGGCGGGCTGGTGGGGGTCGACCGCGCGGCCGCCGTACTGGCTCTCACCTGGTCCGCGGGTGTCGTGGCACCGAGTCTGGCCGGCGGGCGACTCCCGGCCGTCCTCGCGGACAGCAGCTCGCCCTGGTGGGCCGCGAGCACCGTGGCACTGGTGGCCGTGGTGCTCGTCCGGGCCCGACGACGTCCGTTCGGAGGGCTTTCCCGCACGTCGTGACAGCTGACGACACGAACCACGAACCGAATGGAGAAGTAATGATGCGTATGGTCAGCGTGGCGGAGACCACGCCGTCCACCTATCCGTGGGCGGTACAGACCGAGGGGTTGCAGGTCCGCGCCGGCCGGCACCTGGCGGTCAACGGGCTGGACCTGGCGTTGGGCACCGGCGTACACGGGTTGCTCGGCCCCAACGGCGCCGGCAAGACGACGTTGATGCGCGCACTCGCCACGGTGGTGAAGCCCGCCGGTGGCCGGCTGAGCCTGCTCGGCGAGGACATCACCGCCAAGGCCGACCTCCGTCGGGTACGCCGTGGCCTGGGCTACCTGCCGCAGCACTTCGGCTGCTACCCGCGCTTCACCGTCCGGGAGTTCGTCGAGTACATGGCCTGGCTCAAGGAGATGCCGAAGACGGTCATCCCGGGCGCGGTGCAACGGGCCGTCGAACGGGTCGGCCTCGCCGACCGCGCCGACGCCCGGATGAAGACGCTCTCCGGCGGGATGCTGCGCCGGGCGGGCATCGCCCAGGCGATCGTCAACGACCCGGAGGTGCTGCTGCTCGACGAGCCGACGGTCGGCCTGGACCCGGAGCAGCGCCTCGACTTCCGCGAGCTGTTGCGCGAGATCGGTCTGGACAGCTGCGTGCTCGTCTCCACCCACCTGGTCGAGGACGTCGCGGTGGCCTGCACCGACGTGGTGCTGGTCCACGAGGGTCGCCTGGTGTGGCAGGGCACCACCGGGCAGCTGGCCCAGCAGGGCGGCACCGGCGACGCGGGCGACAGCGCCACCGAACGCGGCTACTCGGCGCTGCTGCGCTCCCACCGAGAGCAGGTGCCGGCATGACCGGACGAATCCTGCGCATCGAGCTACGCCGGTCGGCGGCCCTGGGCGTCGCGCTGCTGTTGCTGGTGAGCGGCGTGTCGCTGCTGCTCACGTCCACCCAGTTCTTCGCCGGCCGGTGGATGCAACTGGCGGTCATCGCCCGGTCGATACTCGTGGCGCTGCTGCCGCTGGCGCTCGCCGGTGGGGCGTGGCTGGGTCGACGCGACGCCCGTCACCGGGTCGGCGAGTTGTTCACCAGCACCGCCCGACCCCGCTGGCACCGCACCACGGTGACCGCCAGCGCGCTCGCGATCACGGTGGTGGCCGCGTACACCCTTGTGTGTCTCGTCGCGGCCGGCTGGGTGGTGCCGACGGCGCACTACTTCCCGAGCGCCGCCATCGTCGTCGCCGCCGTCGGTGTTCCGGCACTGATCGCCGCCGGCTGGCTGGGCATGGCCGCCGGCCGGGCCGTACCCCGGGTGATCACCGCACCCGTCGTCGCGGTGGCCGGGTTCGCCCTGCTCGGGCTCCTCCCCGAGCTCATGTCGCAGCCCGCTCCCGACGCGCCGGTCTTCCTACCCGAACCCTCGGCGCTACTGCTCGTCCCGGTCATCAGCGGACTCGACGACTTCCAGACGATCGTGCCGCGGGTGAGCGCGCTCCAGACGCTGTGGCTGGTGGCGCTCGCCGCCACCGGGCTGCTGCTGTTGGGCACGGTCCGCCGCCGCGCCACGGCGCTGGCCGTACTCCCGGCGGTGCTCGGCGCCGCGGTGGCCGTGCCGCTCCTGCCCGTCGGCGGTACCCGCGGGGCGGCGGTCGTCGACCCGGTCGCCATCGAGCTGGTCTGTGACAACGCCGGCCCGCAGGTCTGCGTGACGCGGGTGCACGCCGAGTTGCTGCCCGCCGTCGTCGGCCCGGCCCGGCAGGCTCTCGCCATGATGGCGGCCAAGCTGCCCAACGCGCCCGTGCGGGCGGTGCAGACCCAGCGGGTCACCTACTGGGCTCGGCTGGATCCGAGCACGGCACCGGCACCGCACTCCGCCGACACGGTCGTCTTCGACACCCCCACGATCGACCGCCTCGGGCACGCCGACTTGTCCGGCGACTACTTCCTGCCGGCCCTGCTCGAGGCCGCCTGGCAGCAGGAGTGCGCCGACCAGTCGGTTCAGGGCGACGAGTACCGGGCCCGGATCGTCGCCGCCGCCTGGCTGACCGGTCGACCACCGGCCCCACAGCCCGGCTGGGACCCCATCGAGATGGAGGGGCTGGTGAACGCGTACCAGGCGCTGGTGAGTCTCCCGGAGGCCGAGCAACGGCGTCGGATGGCAGCGGCACGCGAGGCGGCGCTGGCCTGCCAGGGCGACGGCCTCGCGGCGGTCCTGCCCGAGGACCAGCCGTGAGGTGGCTTCAGCTCTACCTCCGCTCCCGCCGGGTCCCCGTCGCGCTGACCACCGCGACCGCGCTCGCCGCGTTGGCGTGGGCCCTGTCGCTGGCCTACACCGACGCGACGACCATCAACGCCCGCACGGCCAGCCTCGTCATCATGCTGGCGGTGGTCGCGGCCGGCAGCACCCTCAGCGGTACCGACGACGCCCTCGACCGCACGGCGGCGGTCAACTGGCCGCTCCGACGTGCCGGGCACCTGCTGCTCGCCGCCGCCACGATCACCGCCCTGCTCACCCTCAGCACGGTCACCGACGCGCGCTACGAACCGTTCGCCCTGGTGTTGCGCAACATCACGGGGCTCCTCGGGCTCACCGCCCTCGGTGCCGCCCTGTTCGGTGCCGCCCTGTCGTGGATCTCCCCGCTGACCTGGACCCTCGTCGCGGTCCTGCCCCTCATGGACCCCAGCACGGACCTGCGGATGCAGGTCGCCGGCTGGCTGATCCAACCCGCCGGCACCACCGCCGCCACGGTCTGCGCCGCCACCCTGGCGGTGACCGGTCTGCTCGCGTACAGCCTGCGGGGTTGCCCTCTGCGACCTGCCAGTGAAACCGGACCCGACCGGTAGCCGACCCCGGTGATGCCGTCGACGTGCTCGCGCTGGTCGTCGAGGGGCGTACGAACTCCGCGGTCGCTGCCGCGCCTCACCTTGCCGAGAGGACCGTCGACAAGAACATCAGCAGCATCTTCACCAGCTCGGCCGCCCCCGTCCGATGACCCATCACCGGCGTGTCCTCGCCGTCCTGGCGCATCTCCACAACCCGCGTTTCGCACGCCCCCGTCGTTCAGCAACCGGTCGGCTGGTCGGCCTCGTCCTTCGCTGCGCTGCCGGCCGACCAACCGCCCCCGTATCGGTTGGTAGAAGAATCACGGACCGCCCATGCCGAATCCTTCCCGTATTCTTCCCAGCACCGAAACACGTCAGATCGACAGCCATGGGCATCGGGAAGGTCGTGGTGGAGCTTCGGGTCCTGGGCCCGGTCGAGGTGTGGAACCACGGCGTTTCGCTCCAGTTCGCTCGGCGTCAGCAACGGGTGCTCCTGGGGATCCTCGCGCTGGAGGCGAACCAACTGGTCACCGGCGACCGGCTGGTCGATCTACTGTGGGGTGAGCGACCGCCGAGGCGAGCACGGGCGGTGCTCCAGACCCGGTTGTCCGAGGTCCGCGCGATCCTCGACCTGGCCGAGCAACCCGACCCGGCCGTGCTGCTGGAAACCACAGGCGGTGGTTACCTCCTGCGGGTTCCACCCGAGCAGGTCGACGCCCAGCTGTTCAAGAACCTGGTCAGCGATCAGCGGACGCGGGGCTCCGACGACGAGGCACGGTCGATCCTCCGGTCGGCGTTGGCCCTCTGGCGCGGACCGATCCTCGGCGGGTGGCTGCCAGACGAGGGGCAGGCGGACCTGACCCGGGGCCTGGAGGCATTGCGCCTGACCGCGACCGAGGACCTCTTCGACGTCGAGCTACGGCTCGGCAACCACCGGGACATCGTCGACGAGGTCGTCGAGTTGGCCGGCCGGCATCCGACCCGGGAGCGGCTGGCCGGTCAGATGATGCGCGCCCTGACCCGGTCGGGGCGGGGCCCCGAGGCGCTGACGTCGTTCGACCGCTGGCGGCGGTGGTTGCGGGACGAACTGGGCACCGACCCGTCCGCCGAGCTACAGGCGATCCACCTCGCCGTGCTGCGGGGCACCGACGACCAGCCGGGCACCGACGGCAGCGGCACGGCGGTGGCCTCCACCCCGCCGCCGCACCCACCGGACGGGCAGCGCAGCGGCTCGCCAGCCGGGTTCCAACTCAGCACGCCGCGGCACCTGCCCGCCGACATCGCCGACTTCTCCGGACGGCAGCCGGAGCTGACCAGGATCGAGAAGATCCTGCTCCGTCCGGGCGCCGGCGCCCGGATCGCGGTGGTCTCCGGGCCGGCCGGCGTCGGCAAGACCGCGTTCTCCATCCACGTCGCGCACCGGCTGGCCAGCTCCTTTCCGGACGGACAGCTCTACGTCAACCTGCGCGGTGCGGACAGCGACCGGGGCCTGACCCCGTACGAGGTGCTGGGTCGGTTCCTTCGCGCCCTCGGCGTCGACGGGCTGCACCTACCCGCGACCCTGGACGAGCGGATGGACCTCTACCGGGACCTGCTCGCCGACCGGCGGCTGTTGGTCCTGTTGGACAACGCCGCCGCCGACGACCAACTGTCGGCCCTCATCCCCGGCGGCACGTCGTGCGGCGTCCTGGTCACCAGCCGCGCCCGGCTGGGTGCCATCCTCGGCGCCCAGACCGTGGCGCTCACCGTGATGGATGCGACGGATGCGGCGCTCCTGCTGTCCCGGATCGCCGGGCCCGACGCGGTGCTCGACGAGGCGTCCGCCACCGCCCTGCTCAGCCGCTGCGCGTACCTGCCGCTGGCGATCCGGATCGTCGGCGCGAAACTGGCCGCGAAACCACACTGGACCGTCGACCGGCTCGTGCAGATGCTCGACGACGAGCGCAGCCGACTGGACCGGCTCTCGCACGGTCACCTCGACGTCCGTGCCAGCCTCGCACTCAGCTACCAGGTGCTCAGCCCGGCGGCGCGGACGCTGCTGCGCCGACTCGGTGACATCGAGATCGCCGAGGTCAGCGACTGGCTCGCCGCGGCGCTGCTCGACACGACCGCCGATCGGGCCCAGGAGTTGCTGGAGCAGCTCATCGACGCCCAGCTGCTGGACTTCTCCGGCCACTATCCGGCCGGTCAGCCCCGCTACCGCCTGCACGACCTCGTACGCCTCTTCGGCAGGGAGCGGGCGTTGTCGGAAGCCAGTCCCGGTGAGCTGGGCGCGGCACGTGGTCGGGCCTTCGGTGCCGCGCTGAGCATCATCGAGCGGCTCCTCCACACCCTGTACGGCGGCCGCACCCTCACCATGCGGGGCGGGACCCCACGATGGGAGGTCGACGAGCTTCTCGTCGGATCGTCGGCGACCGACCTGCTCGGATGGTTCGACGTGGAACGCCCCACCATCGTGTCGCTCATCAAACGTGCGGCTCGGGACGGGCTTGGCGAGACGGCCTGGGATCTCGCCTGCACCGCGTCCCCGCTGTTCCCGATGCGCCGGCAGTACGACGACTGGCAGCACGTCCTCGATGTCGCCTGGGAGAGCGCACTGGCGGCGGACGACATCCGGGGACAGGCGGCGATCTCCTACCGACTGGGGATGTTGACAGTCGACCGCCAGGAATTCGACAGCGCCGACGACCACTTCCAGCGAGCCAGGCGAATCTTCGACAAGGTGGGTGACCTGCACGGGGTGGCGGTCGTGGATGCGTACCTCGCCATGGTGTCGCGTTTCCGGGGCCAGCCGGGCGCGGCGCTGGAACGGTACTCGTCGGCGCTGACCGGCCTGCGGGACACCGACGTCGGCGGTGCCGCCTTCGTCCTGCGCGGCATGGGGCAGGCCTACCTGGATCTCGGCGACCAGGAGGGCGCCAAGACGCACCTCGATGAATCAATCGCGTTGTACGACACGATCGGCGCCCCGCCGATGGGACGCGGGCAAGCGCTGTTCTGGCAGGGTATGCGCCTCTTGGCGGCGGGCCGGCACGAGCAGGCGGCGCCGCTGTTCGACCACGTCCTGACGATCACCGCCGTGCTGGGAGACCGGCACGGGCAGGCCCAGGCGCTGCGCGGACTCGGCATCTGCCAGCACCGGGCGGGCCGGATCCCGCAGGCGCGGGCGACGCTCGACGAGGCACTGCGGCTGGTCCGGCAGCCAACGCCCTCGATCGTGGAATCGTTCGTGCGGCGAACCGTTCGCGATCTCTTCGGCGGCGGTGATTGACCTGGCCGGCAGCAATGGACACCACGAATGCGGCATAGACGTTACGATCCTGCTGTCCATCGACACATCGGCATAGGAGACCAGTTTTGAGGAAGCGTATCGCTGCCGTGGTAGCTGCTTTCGCCATGGCTCTGACCGTCTCCGCTCCGCAGGCGGCCCCGACCTCGCCGGCATCACCGTCCGCCGCCAGCCTGGCGACGGGCTGCGACTGGTGCGCGCCGGAGAACTGAGCCGGCTCACGCACGACGACGGCCCTCGATGCGTCCGCGGGCTATTCCGAGTGCGTGCGGGTCACACCGGATGACCCGGTCGGCCGACGGTCGCCCCTCCGGTGCGAGGGGCGACCGTCGGCCGACCATTCCAGCGTCAGTTACCGAGATGCTTGACCAGAAACTCGCCCGCGTCCGCGAAGGCCTTGGCCTGATTCTCGCGGCGGAGCAAGCCGTGCCCCTCGTCCTCGAAGATCTCGTACCGCACATCCACGCCACGCGACCGCAGCCGCTCCACGATCTGATCGCTCTCCCGCTGGGGCACCCGGGGATCGTTGGCCCCCTGGATGACAAGCAACGGGGCCCGGATCTGGTCCGCGTGGGTCACCGGTGAGCGGGCCATCAGCCGGTCCGCATCCGCCTCCGGGTCGCCGATCACCGCCGCCACGAGTGACCGCCACGTCGGCGGCGACGCCTTCGCCAGAGTGACGAGGTTGCTCGGTCCGTACAGGTCCACGCCGGCCGCCCAGTTCACCTCGGGCAGCCGGCTCAGGCAGGACAGCACGGCGAACCCGCCGTACGAGGCGCCCATGACCCCGATCCGGGCGGGATCGACCCACTCCTGGGTGCGCAGGAAGGCGACCGCGTCGGCGAGGTCCGTCAGATCTCCGCCGCCCCAGTCCCGGTTCACCAGGTCGGAGTAGGCGCGGCCGTATCCGAGGGAGCCGCGGATGTTCGGGGCGAAGACGCCGATCCGGTGCGCGAGGAGGTACTGGTAGAAGCCGTCGTACATGTAGACCGGCAACTCCTGCCAGGCCGGACCACCGTGGACCGAGATCAGGACTCCGGCTGGCTCACGGTGCTCGGGACGGTAGAGGTAGCCGGGAATCCGGCGGCCGTCGCCTGCCGGATAGCGGACCAACGTCGGCTCGACGAAGGTGGCAGGGTCGGCCGCGACCGGCCGGGCGTCGCTGAGCCACCGGAGTTCTCCGGTCTTGAGGTCGATCAGGAGGATGTTCCACGGCTGGGTCGCGGTAGAGAACCGCAGCACGACGAAGCGCCCGTCCGCGGAGACGGTGAGGCCGGTCGCCGCCCCGGCGGGCAGGTCCGGCATCCGGAGGTCGGCACCGGTGCCGAGGTCACGGCCGCGCAGCTGGCAGAAGCCGTCGACGTTGACGTTCCACACCAGCACCCGCCCGTCACCGGAGAGGGCAACCTCCTGCACATCCCAGTCCGGGGTGTCCAGCCAGGTGAGGGCACCGGTGTCCGCGTCCATCACCGCCAGACCGGTGAACTCCCGGTCGGCGTTCGACAGGACCAGGAAACCGCTGCCGTCCGGCAGCCACGGGCCCAACCAGTACGTCGCCACACCGTCCGGCGACGTCAGCGAACGCGGCTCGGCGCCATCCAGGGACGCGACGTACACCAGGTGGTCGCTGTTGGTGGTCCTCCACTCGGCGACGGTGAGCCTGGTCCCGTCGGGAGACCAGTAGCCGGGGTACGTCCGCCCACCGCCGTCGTACACCCGGCGTACCTCGCCGGACGCCAGATCGAGGACCAGCACGTCCTGGTCGGCCGGCGTCCGATCGTTGCCGCAGTAGGCGACGAACCTGCCGTCCGGAGAGAACGGATCACCCTCGGCCGCGGCGAACTGCACGTCCGGTGTGTCGGTCAGCCGCACCGGGTCCCCACCCTCGGCGGCAATCCGGTGCAACTGCGTGTTCTCGTTCCCGTGGTCATCGGCCAGGAACAACAGCCACTCGCCGCTGGGGTGCCAGGCAACCCGACGGACTGTCGAGTCGGTGCTGGCGGTCAACCGACGCGTCCCGCCATCCGACAACGATTGCGTGACCAGGTTGAACTGGCCGTTCCGGTCGTCAACGTACGCGATCTGGGTGCCGTCGGGGGCGATGACCAGCGTCGGCAGGAATCTCAGGCCTGACTGAAAGTCGCGATATCCGGGCATGCAGAAGATCCTAGGCACTCGATGTCCCGCAGTGCTCGACCGATAGCCGGCGGCCGATCCCGGCCCTGAACGCGACGCGGATAGGATGCCGTCGATGAAGGTCCTCACCTGGATCCCGGCGACACCAGAGGATGCCGTGCCGCTGGCAGCTCTCTTCCGGCACGCCGAGGCGATCGCACCGGTCGGCCTGGACCAACACGCCGAGAACGTCCGCACGCGCCTGGCGGGACTCGGCCCGGACCTCGCTCGGCACACCCGTGTCGGCCTGGACGGCCAGGGGGCCGTCGCCGCGTACGCGGAAGTCGCGGACATGGGGGTGGCGGACGGCGTACTCCGGATCCGGCTGACGGGTGTGGCACACCCCGAGCTGGCGGGCGACGGCCGCGCGGAGCTACATCGGTGGCTCGTCGACCAGGCCGAGCAGTTGCGGCGGGCCGGAGGGCCGACCCAGGCGGCCGTTCTCGGCACCCGGTGCGCCGAGAACGACAGCACCGGCTTCCGGCTGCTGACCGAGAACGGCTTCACGCTGGTCCGGCACGAACGAGACCTCGTCCTGACGGTGCCGGAGCTGCCACCCACCGTGGGGCTGCCGCCCGGCCTGGCGCTGGAGCCCGTCGACGAGCGCTACCAGGAACTCGCGCGGCTGGCCCACAACGAGGCCTACGCCCAGAGCCCGGCGGCCGTCCGGCCGGACCAACGCACGTGGCCACAACACGCCATCGCACACCCGCAGTTCCTGCCCGACCTCTCCTGCCTGCTGCTCGCCGAGGAGGACCAGGACGAGAACCCGGTCGCGGCCTTCCTGTTCGCGTTGACCGACGACGACGCGGACGAACCGACAGCGATATTGCACTGCCTCGGCACCCGACCTTCCTGGCGCCGCCAGGGCCTGGCTACCGCGATGATATTGCGCGCCGTGCACCGGGCACGATCATCGGGCTTCCGCCGACTGCGACTCCAGGTGAGCGACACCAACCAACCGGCGCTGGCGCTGTACCGAAGGATCGGCTTCACCGAATCGGGACGCGGGTACGCGGTGCTGATGCGCCAGCTCGCCGGGCCGACAGCCGAGTGACGGCGTGGCGCCACTGCTCTTTGGGCGGTGTCGGCGTACGGGTTCCAGTACAGCGGCGGATACGCCCAAATGTGCGGAGGTCCGGGCACCCGATTGGAACTCGCCGGGCCTTCGGACCGCCGCCCCACTTGTGTCACCGAGCCTTCCGTGCGGAAGAATGCCCTCATGACCGAGGACCGGGAGTTCCCGTCGGGCTCCAAACTGGACACCACGGTTCCGCACTCGGCGCGGATCTGGAACTACTGGCTCGGCGGCAAGGACCACTTCGCGGTCGACCGGGCCGCCGGCGACGAGGTGATCGCACACATCCCGGATATCCCCATCGGGGCCAAGTCCGAGCGCGCGTTCCTCAAGCGCGTGGTCCGGTTCCTCGTCGAGGATGCCGGCATCCGTCAGTTCCTCGACGTCGGCACCGGCCTCCCCTCGGCGGACAACACCCACGAGGTCGCGCAGGCCCTCGACCCGCACTGCCGGGTGGTCTACATCGACAACGACCCCCTCGTCATGGCGCATGCGCGTGCGCTCCTGACCAGCGCGCCCGAAGGCAGCTGCGACTACGTCGAAGCCGATCTGCGGCAGCCGGACACGATACTCGCGTCCGCGCGACAGACGCTCGACTTCTCGCAGCCAATCGGGCTCATGCTCCTCGGCGTCGTCAACCACCTCATGGACGACGACGTGGCGTACGGCTCCGTCGCGCAGCTGGTGCGGGCACTGCCCACCGGCAGCCACCTGGTGCTCACCCACTCCACCGCGGAGATCCACGGCGAGCCGATGCTGCGCGTGATGCGGGAAACCACCGAGCGCGGCGGCACGCCGATCCGCGCCAGGACGAAGACGGAGCTCGAACGCTTCTTCGACGGATTGGATCTGCTGGAGCCCGGCGTCGTCACGTGCTCGCGCTGGCGTCCCCACCCCGAGTCCGACGAGCCGGAGGTCTACCTGTTCGGCGGCGTCGGCCGCATCGGCTGAGCTGAGCCTCCGCACGTCGCGATCCTCGCCCGGTCCGAGAACCGGACGCAGAGCAGGGAGGGCTACCCGTCCCAGCGCGTGCACTGCGCGGGCCGCCAATTCCCACCGGGTCGGATCAGTCCGGGTCGGGCATCAGACCCTGCTCACGGAGATCGTGGACCTGCCGGGCGGGCGGTGGATACGAATCGAGGTCCGAGGGGCGCGGCCCTTCCGGCCCGTCCGGTCCAACCCGGACGAAGGTCTCGACCCGGGTCACCCGGCACGGCACGCCCTGCACCTCGAAGTCGTCTGTGGACGGCGGCCGGTGCGCGGCCCGCGCACGCTCGTACGCCGCCATGACCTCCTCGATCGGGGCATTCTCGCCCGGGGCGAAGGAACCCACGGAGAAGGAACCCGCGTCCCGTGCCGCCTGCGGCGTCGGATAGGTAGCCGCCGTTCGGGGTCGCCAACCGCCGTCGACATACGCCCCGATGGTGTACTCGACCGGGAGGAGAACCACGTTGGGATGGGTGCTCACCGCGAGGCGGGAGTCGGCGCGGACATCCTCGCCGACGACGTCGGTCTGCAGGTAGCCCGAAATCATCTCCATCCGGACCAGCCCGTCGGTGAGCCCGGTACCCGCGGCCGGGTCGATGACGAACCCCTCCATCGGCGAGTTGCCCCGCTCCGCCTGGCCCGGCGGGTAGGGGTCCGGGTCGGTGGGCCGAGGCGGCTCCGGCCCGTCCGGGCCCATCCGGATGAACGGCTGGGCGCGGATGATCCGGTAGCGGCGGCCGTTGACGGTGAGCTCGTCGAGCGGCTCCCAGTCGAGCAGCTCGTACACCGCCTCGTACGCCGCTCTCTCGGTCGCGTGCTCGGCGGTCTCCGGCAGCGCGCTGTGCAGCTTCCGGAAGTGCGACGCAAGGCCGTCGCGGGCATGCTGGGGCTCATCGTCACCGAGCTGGAGCAGCCGCCACCGACCGTCGACCTGCTCGACGAAACCGAAGACCGGCAGACCCCACATCAGCGTCGGATAGGCAAATGATCGCTCCCGGGCGTCGTCCTCGGAGAGCTCCGACACCGGGTCGTCCCGCTGCTCGATCCTGACCAGCAGATGATCAGGCACCCGCTCATCGTGATACGTCATGTACGCATTGTGTCGCCCTGACCACAGAGGCGCAGACTCGCACCGCCGTAGAAGCCGACAGACACTGTTGCGATCCGCGCCCGGTCCGGCGACCGGGCGCAGCGGTTCCAGAACAGCTTGGATTTTCGTCTGGCCGATCTCGATCAGCCCTTTAGCAGCTCCCGCGCCATGACGATCCGCTGGACCTGGTTCGTACCCTCGTAGATCTGGGTGATCTTGGCGTCGCGCATCATCCGCTCGACGGGGTAGTCCCGCGTGTAGCCGTAGCCGCCCAGCAACTGCACCGCGTCCGTGGTGATCTCCATGGCGGCGTCGGAGGCGAAGCACTTGGCCGCCGCGCCGAAGTAGGTCAGGTCGGCGTCGCCGCGCTCGGACTTGCCGGCCGCCGCGTAGGTGAGTTGTCGGGCGGCCTCCAGCTTCATGCCCATGTCGGCGAGCATGAACTGGACGCCCTGGAACTCGGCGACCGCCTTGCCGAACTGTCGACGCTCGGCCACGTACCCCTTGGCGTAGTCGAGCGCGCCCTGCGCGATCCCGACGGCCTGCGCGGCGATGGTGACCCGGGTGTGGTCCAGGGTCTTCATGGCGGTGGCGAAGCCGGTGCCCTCCGCGCCGATCATCCGGTCGGCGGGGATCCGCACGTTGTCGAGGTAGACCTCGCGGGTGGGCGAGCCCTTGATGCCGAGCTTCTTCTCGGGTGCGCCGAAGCTCACACCGGGATCGGACTTCTCGACCACGAAGGCCGAGATACCCCGGGAGCGGGCGGTCGGGTCGGTGACGGCGAAGACGGTGTAGAACTCGGACACGCCCGCATTGGTGATCCACCGCTTCACGCCGTTGAGCACCCAGTGATCCCCGTCACGAACCGCGCGGGTCGTCATCGACGCGGCGTCGCTGCCCGCCTCGGGCTCGGAGAGGCAGTACGAGAACATCGCCGCACCGGAGGCGACAGGCGTCAGGTAGCGGCGCTTGATCTCCTCGGAACCGGACAACAACAGCGGCATCGTGCCGAGTTTGTTCACCGCGGGGATCAGCGAGGAGGACGCGCAGGCGCGGGCCACCTCCTCGATCACGATGGCGGTGGCCAGCGCGTCGGCGCCGGCACCGCCGTACTCCTCGGGGATGTGCGGGGCGTGGAAGTCGGCGGCCCGCAGCGCCTCGTAGGACGCCTTGGGGAACTCCCCGGTCTCGTCTGCCTCGGTGGCGTGCGGGGCGACCTTCGCCGTGCAGACGGCACGTGCGGCCTCCCGGATCGCCTGGTGCTCCTCGGGCAACTGGTAGACGTCGAACGACTCGCCTGCGGCCATGTTGGCCCCTCCCCTTCACCGCTATCATGCGCAGTCTCTGACGACTCCGGACCGCCGACCGCGCAGACTGAAGACTAGCGACTGCAGTTCAAGTGATGTTACCGGCGCGTAGGTATGGGCATGAGGGTGCACCCAGGCCGCTGGGCAATGATGGAGGACAACAGTGAGCCACCCCTCCGGTGCCCCGCCAGGCGCCGCAGCAGAATGCGACGCGACGACGCGCCGCCAGTGCGAGCGGAGAAGACAGGCGTGACGATCCCCTACCCCACCATCCAGCCGACCCCCGCCATCGCCGCGGTGACACCGCCCTCGGGCGCGCCTCGGCCGCGGGTGACGTTCCTGGGGACTGGTTACCTCGGTGCGACGTACGCCATCTGCTACGCCGAACTGGGCTACGACGTGCTCGGGTTCGACGTCGACGCCGACAAGATCGCGATGCTGAACGCCGGGCAGGTGCCGATCCACGAGCCCGGCCTGGACGAGCTGCTGCGGCGCAACCTCGCCGCCGGCCGCCTCCGCTTCAGCACCGACATCGCCGAGACCGCCGACTTCGGTGACGTGCACTTCATCTGCGTCGGCACCCCGCAGCGGGCCGACGGGATGGGCGCCGACCTGTCGTACGTCGAGGCGTCGGTCACCAGCCTCGCGCAGCACCTGACCCGCAAGGCGCTGATCGTCGGCAAGTCCACGGTGCCGGTCGGCACCGCCGAGTGGGTGGAGCAGCTGGTCGGCAAGCACACCCGCCTCGACCTGGGCGTCGAGGTGGCGTGGAGCCCCGAGTTCCTCCAGGAGGGCTTCGCCGTCGACGACGTCCTGCGCCCCAACCGGATCGTGGTCGGCGTCAAGAGCGAGTGGGCCAACGGCATGCTCTACGCCGCGCACAAGGGCGTGTTCGACCTGGCCGCCACCGAGGACCGCGAGGTGCCGCTGGTGGTCACCGACTTCGCCACCGCCGAGCTGGTCAAGGTCGCCGCGAACGCCTTCCTGGCCACCAAGATCTCGTTCATCAACGCGATGGCCGAGGTCTGCGAGGCCTCCGGCGGCGACGTCACCCAACTGGCCCGCGCGATCGGTTACGACCCACGGATCGGCAACCGGTTCCTCCAGTCCGGCCTCGGCTTCGGTGGCGCCTGTCTGCCCAAGGACATCCGGGCCTTCCAGGCCCGCGCCCAGGAGTTGGGTGCCGGCGAGGCGCTGCGCTTCCTGCACGAGGTCGACCTGATCAACCTGCGCCGTCGTACCCGGGTGTTGCAGCTCGCCGCGGATCTGCTCGGCCGCCGCTCCGGTCCGGCCGGTCCGGACTTCTCCGGCACCCGGATCGCCGTGCTCGGTGCGACCTTCAAGCCCAACACCGACGACGTCCGCGACGCTCCGGCGCTCGCCGTCGCCGCACTGCTGCACAAGGCCGGCGCCGAGGTGCACGTGTACGACCCGCAGGGCACCGAGAACGCCCGCCGTGCGGTGCCGGAGTTGACCTACGAGACCGGCATCAACGAGGCGGTCACCGGCGCCGACCTGGTGTGCGTCCTCACCGAGTGGGCCGACTTCCGCAACGCCGACCCGGTCGCGCTCGGTGAGTTGGTCAACGGCCGCAAGGTGGTCGACGGTCGAAACTGCCTCGACTCGGCGCTCTGGACCCAGGCCGGATGGGAGTACCGGGGCATGGGCCGCCCCTGATCGACAGGCGTTCGCCGGCCGGCCATCGAGCATCTCGGTGGCCGGCCGGTGTCGTTGTTTGCCCCGGACCCGCCGACAAGAGTCGAAATCCGCGCCAGCTTTGGGCATGCTGCGACAGTGGGAGTCCACAGTGCGGGTGGAGGGGTGTCGTGGCGACCTTTCAGTGCTCCTCGTGCGGTCGGGAGATCAAGCCGGCCGTCCAGTGCCCGCATTGCGGGGCTGACCAGCCGCAGTGGGTCGAGCACCTCGCGGATATCGAGCGTTCGATCGCGGAGATGAAGGCGCGCGACGCCGCCATCGCCCGCGAGCAGCGGCAGATCGCCGCGAAGATGCAGGCCGCGCTCTTCCAGCGGGACATCCTCGCGCACGCCGGGGAGGAACGACTCAAGCAGGCCACCCGGCCGCGCCGGGTGCTCCGCCGCCGCCCCGGCCGTCGGCCGCCGACGGCCACCACCGGGGCGCCGCCCCGGGTGCCCCGCCAGGGCACTCCGCCCGCGCCGGAGGACCCGCCGCCTCCGCCGCCGCGGGCGAGTTGGCTGGACGCGGACGATCCGGAGCATCCTCCGGAGGCCTCGTCACGCGAGGTACAGAACATCCCCCTCGGGTTGGGCGCGTTGCTGCTCGCGGTCTCCGCGGTGGTCTTCGCCGTGGTCGCCACCAGCTCGATGGACGCACTGGCCCGGCTCGGCATCCTGCTCCTGGCCACCGTGCTGATGCTGCTCGCCCCGCCGGCGCTGGCCCGCCGGGGGCTCACCTCCACCGCCGAGACCATCGCCGCGGTCGGCCTGCTGCTGGTGCCGCTTGCCGGCAACGCCCTCTGGGCCGTGGACCGGATCGGCGCCGGCGGCGCGTCCGGCACGGTCTTCGCCGGGGTGATCTTCGCGGTCACCGCCGCCGTCGCGTTCGGGTACGCCGGCTGGACGGGTCTGCGCGCGCCCCGCTTCGCCACCGTGCTCGCCGCGCAGCCGGTGCTGCCGCTGCTGGCGTACGACCGGATCACCGGCCCGGGCGGCTGGGCGCTGGTGCTGGCCCTGGTCGCCCTCGTCGACCTCTGGCTGGCCCGCTCCGGCGTTGCCCTGGAACGCCCCGTCCCGCAGGACCTGCCGCCCTCGGACACCACCACGTCGACACCCCGGCAGCGCGGCGCCGAGACCCGGCCGGAGGGCGACCCGGAGGAAGTCGCCGAGCTGATCGACGCCAGCGCGGGTTCCGCCGACACACGACCGTCCCGTCCGGTTCCCGGCCTGCGCGAGCTGACCTGGCTGCTGCACGCGGTGGCGGTCGCGGTCGCCCTGGCGTACGCGACCACCGCCCTCCTCCGGGCGCAGACCGTGCCGACCGCGACCGGCGCCGGGGTGGTGCTGCTGCTGGCCGCCATGGTCGGGCTGGCCGGCGCGCTGGTGCTGCGCCGACCGCCGCTGCCCGACGTCGCGGCGGGCATCGTCACCCTCGCCGTGATCGGCGCGCTCAGTCGGATCGCCTCGGTGGCCTACCCGGGTCGTGCGCTGCTGTTGATCGCGGCGGTCATCACGGTGACCGGGCTGGCCGTGCGTGCGGTGCCCGAGGCGGCCCGCCGCGGCCCGCAGATCGCCTCGGCGGTGGCGCTGACCGTCAGCGGGCTGGTGGTCGCCGGAGGCGCGCTACGCGCCGGGTTGGCACCGGTCCGGGCGGCACTGCCCGCCTGGGATGCCGACCTCGGCCGGTATCCGGCCGAGTTGGCGGCGGCCGTCGGGCCGACCTCCTGGCAGTTGGCCGGCGCGGCGTTCCTGCTCACCATCGCGGCGGTGCTGGCCCTGCCCACGGAGATCCGCAGCGAGTTCGCGGTCGCCGGCGCGGCGCTGACCGCGTTGGCCGTGCCGGCGTCGCTCGGCCTCGGCTGGGCGATGGCGCCCTGGCCGATGGTGGTCACCGCGATCGGCATCGGGGTCATCGGCCTCTCCGCCCGCACCGACCGGGCCGCGGCGGCGCACGCCATCGGGGCGGCCGTGGTGGGCCTGCTCGGCGCCGGCGCCAGCCTGTCCCGCCCCGCCCTCACCGCCGCGGTCCTGCTCACCCTGTTCGCGGCCGGCACGCTTGCCGCGCTGGCACCCCGGATCCGGATCGCCTCGGCCGCCTCCGACACGGTCACCGCCTGGGCCGCCGGAGGCGCGGCGTTCGCGCTGCCCGGTGCGGTGGCCGCGTTCGTGGCCGCCAGCATGCCGATCGACCCGACCCCCACCCCGGCCAGCCTCCGGGAGGTGACAGTCCCGGTCCTGGCGGCCAGTTTCCTGGCGGTCTGCGTGACCCTCGGCTACGCGGCCATCGTGCAGGTCTCCCAGCGCCGCATCCCCGCACCGCTGTCGGTCGGCACCGGGTTGGGCGCGTTGCTGGTCACCGCCGCCGCGTTCGGGGCGCCCGGTGCGACAGTCGCCGACGCCTGGGTGGGCGCGTTACTGCTGGTCGCGGCGGTGCTGCTCTTCCTGGCCCCGTCCATCGACGCCGGCCGTCGCGCCGACCTCACCCTCGACGGCTCGGACCTGGCCGCCGCGGCGGTCACCACCGCCCTGATCGCCACGCTGGTGCGGATCGGGGCGGTGTTCGCCCCGGGCGGGCAGTTGGCGGTGGCCGCCGCCCTGCTCCTGGTGGTCGCCGTGGGGGCACGCACCATGCCGGAGGAGTGGCGACGCGGGCCGATCCTCGGCCTCGCCGTCGGCGGTCTCCTCATCGGCGTCCTCGCCGGTTGGTCGGCGGCGCGCGGTGGGGTCGGCGTGCTGGCCACGCCCGGTCCGATCTGGCAGGGCGACCTGAGCGGCTGGCCGGCCTCGCCCGTGGGCGGCGCCACCTGGCAGGCACCCGTCGCGCTGGCGCTGTTGGCTCTCGCCGCCGGCATCCTGCTCCCCCCGCCCTGGCGGTGGGACGTGTCCGGCGGGGCCGTGGTGCTGGCCACGATCGGCGCGCCGGCCGCGTTCGATCTGGCCTGGTGGTCGCCGGTGCTGGTGGGCGGAATGGTCGCCACCGTCTACGGGATGGCCGCGGTGGCCACGGAGGAGGCGCGGGCCGGGCTGTCCCGGGCGACCGTGGCCGGGGTGGTCGCGCTGCACGCCGCCGGAGCCGGCCTGGTCCGGCCCTGGACCACGGCACTGGCCCTGGGCAGCATCGCGCTGATCGGCGTGGTGGTGGCGATGCTGGCACGTGTCCTGGCCGGCCCACAGGTGACCGACATCGACACCGAGGGGATGCCACCGCACCTGGTGCTGATCGGTGGCGCGGCGATCGGTGGCGCGTTGCTCGCCCTTCCCGGTGCGGTGGCGGCACTGGCCGCCGAATTCGACAACTCGACGCAGGTGGTGCTGACCGCCGCGCTGGCCGCGTCCAGCCTCGGCCTGGCCGCCGTGGCCGCGGTCCGCCGGCAGGTGCCGCAATATCTGCCCTGGGTCAGCGTCGCGGTGGTCGGCGGGGCCAGCATCAGCGCCCTCGCCGCCATCCCCACCGGCCTCCCCGCGGGTGTCTACGCGGCCGCCGCCGCCCTGCTGGGCGTGCTGGCCGAGCTGATCCGCGCGGCCACCGTGCCGCCCGCCGGCTCCGCCCAGCCGGTCCGGCGCTGGGCGGTACGCCTCGACGGCGCGCTACGGCGACTGCCGGACGACCCGGAGCGACGCCGTTGGCGGGTCAACCCGGCGGCGGGTGCGCTGGCCGCGGCGGCCCTGCCGACCGCCCTGGCCCTCGTCTCGATCGCACCCGCGCTGTTCACCGCGCTTGTCGAGCCGCACCGCACCCTGACCCGGATCTGGCAGGGCCCACCGCCGGAGCTGCTCACCCCACCACCGGACGTGGTCAATCCGACCCACGTGCTGACGGCGCTGCTGCTCACCGCGACCGCGGCACTCGCCGCCACCGGCTTCAGCGGTGGTCGACGTTCCCGTGCCGTCCCGGTGGTGCTGCCCGGAGCCGCCGTCACGCTGCTGATCGCACCCATCGCGCTGGGCTGGGCCTGGCCCGCCAGCACCGTTGCCGCGCTCTCCGTCTTCACCATCGCGATGCTCGGCCTCGCGCTGACCCCACCGCCGCCGCTCGTCGAGCGGGCCCGCTCGCTGCGGCTGGCCCGGGTGCTGGTGTTCGTCATGGGTCTGGCCGGTGGCAGCGCCGGGCTCGCCGGCAGCCTGGCCGACCGGCACATGACCCTGTTCACCCTCGGCAGCGGTGTCGGCGTCGGCATGGTGGCGGCTCTGTTCGGCACCACCCAACGGGCGCGCATCCTCGGCTGGCTCTTCGCCTCACTCATGGCGCAGCTCTTCGTCCTCACCGTCGGCCTGGTCGCCGGGCTGGCCGCGGTCTGGTCCGCGTTCGGAGTGCTCGCCGTGGGGGCGGTCCTCCAGGTGCTCGCCGCGACCCTGCCTCGGCTGCGCCGCCCCGAGGCGCAGCGGGAAGCCTCCACCGTGGAATGGACCGGGTACGCTGCGGCGCTCATCGCGTTGGCGCTCGCCTTCGACTCGCCCCGACACATCGCCGCCCTGCTGGCCGCCTGGGGTGCGGTCCTCGGCGTGGCGGCGACCCGGCCCGGTCGCCGGCCGGTGGAACGCCGGATCCTGTTCTGGGCGGTGGTGGTCTGCGAGATCACCGCGTGGTGGATCCTGATGCGGGTCGCCGAGGTGGCGCTGCCCGAGGCGTATACGCTGCCGTTCGCCGCGCTGGCCCTCCTCGTTGGCGTCCTGGAGCTGCGGCACCGACCGGACCTGAGCAGTTGGGTGGCGTACGGGCCGGCACTGGTAGCCACCTTCGTGCCGACGTTGGCCATCGTGCTGGCCACCGAGTCCAGCACGCTGCGGCAGATGCTCCTGCTGCTCGGCGCGGTCGCAGTGTTGATCTTCGGCTCGTCCAGCCGTCAGCAGGCACCGGTGATCGTGGGTGCGTCGGTCACCGCGATCACCGCGATCCACGCCCTGTTCAGCCTCGGCCCGTGGCTGGTGCTCATTCCGGTGGGCATCCTGCTCCTCGTGCTCGGCGCGAGCAACGAACGCCGCCGCCGCGCCCAGGAACGCCTACAAACCGCCCTACGCGGCATGAGATAAACCGGAGGGTCACGGCAGTCTGCGTGAGTGGGCGCGGCGAGTGGTCCGGGTTCCGGGACCAACCGCCCTCGTGTGTCGATCATGGAGTTGTGGTGGGTGACAAAAGCCCCGTAGCGCCTTCTTGCCGGCACCACAACTCCATGATCGACGCGGCTGCGGCCTGACCGGGAGGGGTTAGGGGAGTGTTGCTTGGAGGGCGGCTTCCTTTTTTGCTACCAGCTTTTCCAGGTCCTGTTGGTAGGTGGCCATCCGGGCGCGCAGGGTTTCGTCGTTCGCGCCGAGGATGCGTACGGCCAGCAGACCCGCGTTGCGGGCGTTGCCGATCGACACGGTGGCGACCGGGATCCCGGCCGGCATCTGCACGATGGACAGCAGCGAGTCCATGCCGTCCAGGTGCTTCAGCGGCACCGGCACACCGATCACCGGCAGCGGCGTCACCGAGGCGACCATGCCCGGCAGGGCGGCGGCACCGCCAGCCCCGGCGATGATCACCTTCAGGCCCCGGTCGGCGGCGTCCCGGCCGTACTCGATCATCGCGACCGGGGTCCGATGCGCCGAGATCACCCGCACCTCGTACGCCACGCCGAAGTCGTCCAGCACCTCGGCGGCGGCCCGCATGGTCGGCCAGTCCGAGTCGCTGCCCATGATCAGCCCGACCGTGGTCACCGGGGTCTCCTTCTCGCCCGAGGACGTCACTCGTGCCCCTCGCGCAGCCAGCGGGCGGCCCGTGCGGCCCGTGCCCGTACGTCGTCCAGGTCGTCGCCGAGCACCGTGACGTGCCCGATCTTGCGGCCGGGTCGCACCTGCTTGCCGTACAGGTGCACCTTGGCACCCGGTTCGGCGGCGAAGAGGTGGTGCAACCGCTCGTCGATCGACATCCCACCCGGCTCGCCGCCCAGCACGTTCGCCATCACCACCACCGGCGCGGTCAACGCGGTGTCGCCCATCGGGTAGTCCAACACCGCCCGCAGATGCTGCTCGAACTGCGAGGTCCGGGCACCCTCGATGGTCCAGTGCCCGGAGTTGTGCGGGCGCATCGCCAGCTCGTTGACCACGATCGCGGGCCGACCGGCCTCGTCACGCACCTCGAAGAGCTCCACGGCCAGCAGACCGATCACACCGAGCGCGGTGGCCAGGTCGATGGCGAGTTGCTGGGCGGCGACCGCCAGCTCCTCGTCCAGGTCGGGTGCCGGGGCCAGCACCTCCACGTTGATGCCGTCCCGCTGCACCGTCTCGACCACCGGGTACGCGGCCACCTGGCCGAACGGCGAGCGGGCCACCTGCACGGCCAACTCCCGCCGCAGCGGCACCCGCTCCTCGACGATCAGCCGGGTGCCGCCGGCGAGCAGCGTGGCTGCCAGCTCGGCGGCCTGGTCGGCGTCGTCGACCATCCAGACGCCCCGACCGTCGTAGCCACCCCGAGCGGCCTTGAGCACCACCGGCCAGCCGACCCGCGCACCGAAGCCGACCAGGTCGGCGGGCTCGCCGACCGGGCGCCACGCCGGGTTGGGCGCACCCAACTCGGTCAGGCGTTCCCGCATGACCTGCTTGTCCTGGGCGTGCAGGAGCGCGTCCGCCGGCGGATAGAGGGTCACCCCTTCCGCCGCCAGCGTGCGGATGTGCTCGGAGGGCACGTGCTCGTGGTCGAAGGTGACCACATCGCAGCCCTTGGCGAAGGTGCGTAGGGCGGCCAGGTCGGTGTGGTCGCCGTACTGGACGTCGGCGGCGACCAGCGCCGCGCCGTCTTCGGGGGCGGTCGCGAGCACACGCAGTGACTGGCCGAGGGCGATCGCGGCCTGGTGGGTCATCCGGGCCAACTGGCCACCACCCACCATGCCGACAACAGGCAGACCGGTACGGGAATCCATAGCGCGGCCAGCCTATCCGGGCCCTCGGCACGTCCACCCGGTGGGCCGGCGACCCGCCCCGGAAGCGCCGCGGCGGCCACCCGGCGTGCGACGTGGGCAACTACTGTGCGCTCAGCCCAGCTCGGCGACCAGCTCCTCCACCGAGGTGACCGGCCGCTGGCAGACGAAACCCCGGCAGACGTACGCGGCGGACCGCCCGTCGACAAGCGGCCGGTCGGCGAGCAGCGGCACACCGGGCTGGTCCGGACGCCCGGCGACGACCACCGCCCCGGGCGGGGCGTGCCGGTGAGCGGCGGCCACCAGGGGGTCGCCGGCCGGGTCGTCGGTCGCCACGGCGATCTCGTACGGCCCGGAGAGCAGCGCCTCGCCGACCATGGCCGCGTACCCGGCGAACCGGGGGTGCTGCCCGACGATTGGCGCGACCGTGGCGAGCGCCGCCTCGGCGGCCTCCCGGTAACGCGTCTCCCCGGTCAGCGCCGCGTACGCCACCAGCCCGGCGATCAGGGCCGACCGGCCGGACGGGGTGGCATTGTCGGTCGGGTCGGCCGGGCGGGCGACCAGCCGCTCCGCGTCGTCGGCGGTGTCGTAGAAGGCACCACCGGGCGCGGCGAAGTGTGCCAGGGCGGCGTCCAGCAGCTCACCGGCCAGCGTGAGCCAACGGCCCTCGCCGGTGAGCTGGTGCAGCGCGCAGAAGGCCTCGGCCACACAGCCGTAGTCCTCCAGAACACCGGCCGGATCGCCGACCTTGCCGTTGCGGGAGACCCGGCGCAGCCGGCCGTCCACCAGGTGTACGGCGGCCAGGTGCTCGGCGGCGTCACGCAGCGCGCCGTCGGCGACGATGGTGACGCCCTCCATCAGGTTGGCGTCCTCGTCCTGCGGGGAGGCGGACAACGCGGCGACCTGGAGGAACTCGACGATCGCGGTGATCGCCAACCCGTTCCAGGCGGCCACCACCTTGTCGTCGCGCGCCGGCTGCGGGCGGGTGTCCCGGGCACTGAGTAGCCGCCCGACCACCTGCTGCCAGCGGGCCCGGGTCTCGGGCGCGGCGTCGTCGACGTCCCGGGCGAGCCTGAGCACGCTCATGCCGTGTTCAAAGGTGCCCTCCTCGGTGACGGCGAAGAGGTCGGTGGCCCAGCGGCCGTCGTCCTCGCCCAACGCCTCGACGAGCTGCGCGGGAGTCCACGCGTAGGTAAGCCCCTCGACGCCCTCGGTGTCGGCGTCCAGCGCGGACGCGAAACCCTCCCCCGGCCGGTGCAGCTCGTCGGCGAGGAAGCGGGCGGTGTCGCGGGCCACCCGACGGGCCAACGGGTCACCGGTGAGCCGCCACACCTGGGTGTAGACCCGCAGCAGCAGCGCGTTGTCGTAGAGCATCTTCTCGAAGTGCGGAACCGTCCAGTGCGCGTCCACCGAGTAGCGGGCGAACCCACCGGCGAGCTGGTCGTAGATGCCGCCTCGGGCCATCGCCTCGGCGGTGTGTCGGGTGATCTCCAGGCTGCGCGGGTCACCGGTGCGCTGGTGGCGACGCAGCAGGAAGAGCATGTTCATGTGCGGTGGAAACTTCGGGGCGCCACCGAAGCCGCCGTTCGTCGCGTCGTACTCACCGGCCAGCCTGCCCGCCGCGGCGTCGAGCAGCGGCGCGTCCAGCGGGGCGGTGGGGCCACCCACGGCCTGCGCGCCACCGATCGCCTCGACCACCGCGGCCCCCTGGCCCAGCACCGCCTCGCGCTGCTCCCGCCAGGCGGTGGTGACCGACTGGAGCAACTGGACGAAGTTGGGCCGCGGGAAATAGGTGCCGCAGAAGAACGGTGTGCCGTCCGGGGTGGCGAAGACGGTCATCGGCCAGCCACCCTGGCCGGTCATCGCCTGGGTCGCAGTCATGTAGACGGCGTCCACGTCCGGGCGTTCCTCCCGGTCCACCTTGATCGACACGAAGTTGTCGTTCATCAGGGCGCCGACCTGCTCGTTCTCGAACGACTCGTGCGCCATGACGTGACACCAGTGGCAGGCGGCATAACCCACCGAGATGAGCACCGGCACGTCGCGCCGTTTCGCCTCGGCGAACGCCTCGTCCGACCAGGGCCACCAGTCGACCGGGTTGTCGGCGTGCTGGAGGAGGTAGGGGGAAGTGCTGCCAGAGAGCCGGTTCACGACTCCCAGCCTCTCACGCCAAGGCTTCACACCGCCGGCTGGCTTCCTCCTCGGTCCCGGTAGCCGGTCGGCGCGGCGAGGGCAGTCTAATCTCTAAATCGTCGTGTACGCTAGCGGAGTTGTGACGATCGGAAGACTTGAGGACCGTTATGGCCATACGCACCATCGAAGTCGATGACGAAGTGTTCGCCTTCCTGCAGCAGCACTGCGAGCCACTGGTCGACACGCCGAACGACGTGCTGCGCCGGCTGCTTCTCAGCGGAGGCTCGGAGGAGCCACAGGAGAAAACCGTACCGACCAGAAAGCGTTTGCTGCGTCGACCTGGAGCCCTGTTGCCGTTGATCAACGCCGGCCTTCTCGCTCCAGGAGACGTTCTACGGCACAAGCAGCCGAGACGGGGCATGGTTCACGAGGTAACCGTCACGCCGCGAGGCTGGCTCAAGCTTGCAGACGGAAGGTCGTTCTCAACTCCGTCACGAGCGCTTGCGGAGCAGACCGGCACAACGATCAACGGCTGGACCTACGTCCACGTGCCGAGCGGCAAGCAGCTTTATGTACTTCGACACCAAGTTGAGCGCAGCTGACCTTGCGCTCCCAATCGTCAGTCTCTACGATTGGGAGCGTTAGCCCGGCAGTCTCCCACAGAGAACGGCCGTGGGGCCCATCTGATCGGACTCAGCGCATTACAAAACCCCGGCGGCATGCCCTCACGGGCAGAGGCGGACCGGGGTCTTCGGACTGAATCGTAGCGCACGTTGACGAGGAGCGGGAGACGGGCATGCAGGTGGCAGAGCTGATGGTGCTCGAACAGCGCCTCTCACCTGAGCGCCTTGATCCGTACAAGGTGGCATGCGGCGGCGATCTGCGGGCAGCACTCGCGCTATATCAGTGGAACGTGGAGGTCACCACAGCGCTCTCGGCAACCTTGGGCCACGTCGAGGTGCTGTTGCGAAACGCCCTACACCGCGAACTCGAAGCATGGTCTGCCCGAACCTTCGGCGAGCCCCGCTGGTACCTCAACCCCCGATCTTCGGCGCTACCGAACGGTTTCCTGTTCACCGAGGCCCTCCATGACATCGCCAAGGCGAGGCTTCGTGCCGTACGTGACAGGCGGCCCGAAACGTCTGGACGCGTCGTCGCAGAACTCAACCTTGGTTTTTGGCGGTTCCTTCTCGCTCGTCGGTACGACCGTGGGCTGTGGCATCCCTGCCTTCACAAGGCTTTTTCTCGTCAGCGGCGTGTAGTCGTCTTCGAAGCGGTCGGCTCGCTACACGAGGCACGAAACCGGATGGCCCACCACGAACCGATGTTCAATCGGCCGCTCGTCAGTCTGTATCAAACTTCGTTGCGGGTCGCAGACTGGATTTGTCCCACGAGTCGACGCTGGGTCGAGCAGGGTAGCCGGGTCACCACCGTTCTCACGGCCCGGCCCGCCGTTGGCGGTAACCCATGACGACCGACGCGGCGTCACGGACCCGACGACCATAACCACCCCCGGCGGACCGCTCCGGGCGGTCGCCCGGTCCGGCCGGACCCGTCAGGAGGCGCCGTCGGCGCGCAGCCGGAACACGTTCGACTCCGCCGAGTCCCGTAGCGACCCCAGCACCGCACTGATCTTGTCCGCCGGCATCGGCTTGAAGAAGTGGTAGCCCTGCGCGGAGGTGCAACCCAGCTCGGCCAGGGCCATCCGCTGCTCGGCGGTCTCCACCCCTTCGGCGACCACCCGCAGCCCCAACTCGTGGGCGAGGCCCACTGTCGTCCGGACGATCGCGGCGGCCTCCGGTGAGTCGGCCATCCGGATCACGAAGGAGCGGTCCACCTTCAGCTCGTCGACCGCGATGCGGGTGAGGAAGGTCAGCGACGAGAATCCGGTGCCGAAGTCGTCGACCGCGAGCTGCACGCCCATCGACCGGAGCGTGGCCAGCACCTCGTCGATGACCTCCAGCTCGCTCATCACCACCGTCTCGGTGATCTCCAGGACGAGCCGGTGCGGTGGCACCTGATGGCGGCGCAGCGCCTCGGCGATCTCCGCCGGCAGGCGGGGGTCGAGCAGGCTGCGCGCCGACAGGTTGACCGAGATCGGGACGTCGAGGCCCTCCCGGGCCCAGCCGGCGGCCACACCGAGGGCCTTGTCCAGCACGTAGCGGGTGAAGGTGCCGAGCTGCTCGCTGTTTTCCACCGGCCGGATGAAGTCGGCCGGGCTCAGCCACCCGCGCCGGGGATGCTGCCAGCGGATCAGCGCCTCCACCCCGGTGGGCGCGCCGGTGGCCAGGTCGACAGCCGGTTGCAACGCCAACACCAGTTGGTCGTCGACCTTCAGCGCCTCGCGTAGTTCCGCCAGCAGGGCAAGCTGATCCGTGCTGGCGGCGTCGCGGGTGCCGTCGTACGCGGCGACGTTGCCGCCGCCCTCCTTGGCCTGGTACATCGCGATGTCGGCCCGGCGCAGCAGCTCGGTCAGGTCGGCGGTGCCGGCATCGGCCACCACCACCCCCACGGAGACCTCGATCGACATTCGGACGCCGGCCACCTCGGTCGGCGCGGCCAGTCGCTCGGCGATCTCGCGGGCCTGACGCAGTGCGTACGCCATCGGGGCGGCCCGGTCGCCGAGCACCGGCACCGCGGTGAGCAGCAGCGCGAACTCGTCGCCGCCAAGGCGGCCGAGCAGATCGCCGGGGCGGGCCAGCACGTTGAGCCGGTTCGCGGTCAGCCGCAGCAGTTGGTCACCCGCGGCGTGACCGAGGGTGTCGTTGACCTCTTTGAACTGGTTGATGTCCAACAGCAGCAGTGCCACCGGATGATCGTGCGCGAGCTGCCGCAGCGACTGATCGCCCTTGCCGAGCATCGCCGCCCGGTTCGCCAGCCCGGTGAGCGGGTCGTGCACCGCCTCGTACGACGAACGGGCGGTGACCAGTCGCAGCTCTCGGTGCGTCGCGGCGTCGTGCAGGGCGGCGGCGAGCGCGTCGCCGAACGCGGCCACCGCGTCGCGTTCCCGGGCGTTGGGTGGGGCAGAGCGGGGGAACCGGACCCGCAGCCGACCGACCGGCGCGGCACCGACGGACAGCGCCCGGCTCAGCTCGTGCTCGTCCGGCTCGGGCCGGTCCGGTGGGCCCGTCTCCCGGTCGACGAACTGGCCGGTGGCGTCTCCCCGGTACCGGTGCCACCGGCCTTCGGTACGAGCCACCTCGACGTCCACCAGCTCGGCGTTGAACAGCGTCAGCGCCCCGGTGACCGCCGCACTGGCCACGCCCCGCTCGTCGAGCTGGTTGAGGGCCGCCGTGGCCTCGGCGAAGGCTCGCCAGGTGCGACGCTCCTGATCGGAGCGCAGCCGGTAGCGGTAGGTCTGCTGCAGCAACCACAGCAGCGGCGGGAGCAACAGCAACCAGCGCGCGTCGAGCTCCAACAGGGCTACGACCACCAGACCGACCGCGACGTTGCCGACGAACATCAGCAGCTTGCCGCGCAGCGCGGCGAGCAGCGGCGGCCCGATCGGCAGCCCGTGCCGCAGGCCCAGCGTCACCCCGCCCAGCCAGGCGGTCACCAGGAGGTAGGTCACCGACCCGGCGATCACGGCCAACGCCAGCATCGGGGTGGGCGGGGCGAGTAACGGCCGCCCCAGCGCGGTGGCCACGGAGACGGCAAGTGCCGACGCGGCGGCCAGCGACGCGGCGATCCGGACGATCTCCAGGGCCGGACGGCGGTCGGTGTGCAGGGAGAGCACCGTCCAGGCCAGGCCGGTGCCGAGCAGCGTGGCGGACGGCAACCAGCCGGCCGGTGTCAGGTAGAGGCAGACGATCAACGCCGCCTCGCCCCAGGTGATGCTGACCATGCCCGCGGCCGACCGGAACCGCAGCCGAGCGAGCTGGGCGAGAGCGAGGACGGCGACCGCGATGCCGAATCGGGCCGGCCCACCGAGGAGGTCGTCGGCCGGCAGCCGGGCGGGAAGCGTCAACCCGACCGCGGAGGCGACCAGGGCGGTCACGGTGACGGCGGCGGTGAGCACGAGCAGGCGGCCTGGGGTGCCCCGCACCCCGAGCCGGTCGAACGGAGCGCCGGCCGGACCGGAGGTCATCGACCTCCCCCGTCAGCCGACCGACCCGCGATACGGCGGGCGGCCGGTGCTGTGCTGGTCATCGGCGCCCCCTTCCGCACACGGCTCGGAGACTTTTGGTCCCCCGGCGGAAGGCTAAGCCAAACCGGGTGGTCGCAACAGGGGGCGACCACCCGGTTCGGCGTGATTCACGTGCGGGCTACCCGTTCCGGTGCTGCTGGTGCCCATTGGGACCAGGGGCGGAGGAATCACGCCCTCCGGTCCCGTCTGTCGGATCGACGACTGCGGCATCGACCCTGGTCGAGTCGACCGGCCCGGTCTGCTGCGGAAACCGGTCCGGTAGGCGGCGCAGCCGAGAATTCATGTTGCGGATCAGCAGGATGGTCGCGGCGGCCAGCAGCAGGATGAGGAAAAGGCCCATCGGCCCGGCCAGACCACCCGTGCGGGTGTCTCCGAAGTTGTTCTCCGCGAGCACCTGGGCAGCGGTCAGCATGGCGTTCCTCCGATGTGCGGTTGGTTACCAGGGTAGCTCCGCCCGGAATCAGCGTGCGTGCGCCGTCTCCCGCACCCCCGCGAAGAGATCAGACTCGGGCAGCGGACTGTCGACCACCGAGCGGGCGAGCTGGAAATCCTCGGTTGGCCAGGCGTGACGCTGCAACTCCATCGGAACGTGGAACCAGAAGCCGTCCGGGTCGACCTGGGTGGCGTGGGCGCGCAGCGCGTCGTCGCGGACCGGGAAGAACTCGGAGCACTCCACCCGGGTGGTGATCCGGGGGCCCTTGTCCGGACGGTCCTCCCAGCGCTGGAGCCACTCCTCGTAGGGCGACTCCTTGCCCGCGGCCAGCATGCCCTCGTGCAGCGCCATGATCTTGGCCTTGGAGAAGCCGATGTCGTAGTAGAGCTTCAGCGGCTGCCAGGGCGCGCCCAGCTCCGGGTAGCGCTCCGGGTCACCGGCGGCCTCGAACGCGGCCACGCTCACCTTGTGGCACATGATGTGGTCCGGGTGCGGGTAGCCGCCCTCCTCGTCGTACGTGGTCACCACGTGCGGACGGAACTCGCGCATCAGCCGCACCAGTGGGCCGGCGGCCACCTCGACGTCCTGCAGGGCGAAACAGCCCTCCGGCAGCGGCGGCAGCGGGTCACCCTCGGGCAGCCCGGAGTCGACGAAGCCGAGCCAGGCCTGCTCGACACCGAGGATCGCCCGGGCGGCGTCCATCTCGGCGCGGCGGATCTCGCCAATGTTGGCCCAGACGTCGGGGCGGTCGAGCTTGGGGTTGAGCACGCTGCCGCGCTCCCCGCCGGTGCACGTCACGACCAGGACATCCACGCCCTCGGCGACATATTTGGCCATGGTCGCCGCACCCTTGCTCGACTCGTCGTCCGGGTGCGCGTGCACGGCCATGAGTCGCAGCTGCTCTGCCAACTTTGGCACTCCTCGTCTGTGCCGGACGGTGGACCCGACCGGGCTCGACCGGCTGACCTGCCGGGATCGTTGCTCTGCTCACCGCACCCTGTCGCCGGCCAGCACCGCAGGTCGCGACCTGCCATTCCTGCCTCTGGACCGGGTGGGAGGATGGACTCTGTCATTCTTGCCGACGCCGCCGACAACAACGCCAGGAGATACCCGCCGGTGACCGAGACGCACGCCACAATTTCAGCCGGCGCTCCGGTTTTCCCGGCCGGACGCTACGGCCGTCGCCGGGCGCCCGGCGGAGAACGCCGTCGTAGCCTGCTGGCCGCGTTGGTGCTGCTGGCGCTCGTGGGAACGCTTACCGTGATCTCGGTGCGGCTCTACCGCCAGTACGGCGACCCGGTCTACGACGCCCAGGTGATCACCTACACCAACATCACGGACACGCAGGTGGTGGTCGACTTTCGGGTGACAGTTCCGGCGGGCGGATCGGCGCTCTGCGTGCTGCGCGCCCGCGACCGCGCGGGTGTCGAGGTGGCCCGTGACCAGATCACCGTGACCGCGCAGCCCGGCAACCGGCACGTGACGACCCGACACCGCCTCACCACCACCGCGCGGCCGTTCATCGGCGAGGTTCTGCGCTGTCGACCCCCAGCCTGAGCTGCCCAAACAGCCTTCGCCACCGGGCTCGGAGGGCGCCTACCCGCGGTGTCGGATCCGGACACCCGCGGTGATGGCCGACACGCTGTGTCGTACCGCACTGGTAACTTGGTAGTTCACCTGTCAGCCAGCCACGCACAACTGAGGAGAACGCCTGTGTCCACTGGCAACGAGGCGCCCGCCACCTGGCTGTCCCAGGACGCGCACGACCGTCTCCAGGCCGAGCTCGACGAGCACATCGCCAACCGCCCGGTGATCGCTGCCGAGATCAACGCTCGGCGTGAAGAGGGCGACCTGCGGGAGAACGGCGGCTACCACGCTGCCCGCGAGGAGCAGGGCAAGGCCGAGGGTCGCATCCGCTACCTGCAGGAGCTGCTGCGCACCGCGAAGGTCGGCGGAGCGCCGGCAGCGGACGCGGTGTCACCCGGCATGGTCGTGACGATCTACTTCGACGACGACGCCGACGACACCGAGACCTTCCTGCTCGGCTCGCGGGAGATCGCGGCCACCACCGACCTGACCGTCTACAGCCCCGAGTCCGCGCTCGGCAAGGCGATCCTGGGCGGCCGGCCGGGGCAGACCTGCACCTACACGGCCCCCAGCGGCGCCGACATCAAGGTGACAGTGGTCAGCTTCGAGCCGTTCTCCGGCTGACGTCGCCGGCTGCACCGCAAACCCAGACGCACCGCCCCGAGGCGTGGCACCCACCGGTGTCACGCCTCGGCGGCGAAGACCACCTGGTAGCCGCTGGCCCGCAACGCGCTGATCAGCGTGTCCGAGTGCTCCACGCCCCGGGTCTCCACCGACAACGCCACCTCGACCTCGCCGAGGCTGAGATGCGGGTTGGCCCGCTGGTGCTCCACGTCCACCACGTTGGCCCGGTGCTCGGCGATCTGGCTGAGCAGCGACGCGAGTTGTCCCGGCCGGTCCGAGCAGCGCACGGTCACCCGAAGGTAGCGACCCGCGGCGGCCAGACCGTGCTCGATCACCCGGAGCATCAGCAGCGGGTCGATGTTGCCGCCGGAGAGCACCGCGACCACCGGCGTCTCCACCTCGACCACGCCGGCCAGCAGCGCGGCGACGCCGACCGAGCCGGCCGGCTCGACCACCTGCTTACCGCGCTCCAACAGCATCAGCAGAGCCCGGGAGATGTCCTCCTCGGAGACCGTGACGATCTCGTCGACGAGCTTGCGCACGTGGTTGAAGGTGATCTCGCCGGGCCGGCCGACCGCGATGCCGTCGGCGATGGTGAAGAAGGCGGGCAGCCGGACCGGCTCCCCGGCCATCAGCGAGGGAGGGAACGCCGCCGCGCCGGCCGCCTGGACGCCAATGATCCGGACGTCCGGCCGCAACGCCTTCACGGCGACGGCCATGCCCGAGATGAGACCGCCGCCACCGACCCCGGTGATGATCGTCTTGACGTCCGGGCACTGTTCGAGGATCTCCAGCGCCACGGTGCCCTGGCCGGCGATCACGTCCGGGTGGTCGAACGGGTGGATCAGCACCGCACCGGTGCGCTCGGCGTACGTGTGCGCGGCGACAAGTGACTCGTCGACGGTGTTGCCGGCCAACTCCACCTGCGCGCCGTACCCCTTGGTGGCGGCCACCTTCGGCAGCGGCGCGTTGACCGGCATGAAGACTGTGGCGTGCGTGCCGACCAGGCCCGCGGCGAGGGCCACGCCCTGCGCGTGGTTGCCCGCGCTCGCCGCGACCACGCCGCGCGCCCGCTCCGCCGCCGACAACCGGGAGATCCGCACGTACGCGCCGCGCACCTTGTACGAGCCGGCGCGCTGCACGTTCTCGCACTTGAGCCAGGTCGGCCCGCCCAGTGCCGCGCTGAGCGGACGGGAGGGCTCCAGCGGGGTGGTCCGGATGACACCGGCGAGCAACTCCCGTGCAGCCCGCACATCGTCAAGACCGACCAGTTCCGTCATGCCCCGATCGTGCCACCCGCCTCCGGAGCCCTCTGCGGCGACACCGCTTCCGGCAAAGCCCCGCACCGGTTGATCCACTCGACAGCACCGAAACCGCGGTATCAACCTCGTGTGGACAGCGCGGTTTCCGCGATCCCGTGTCGATCATGCCCCGGGCGGGGCCCCCGGACCGACGGGCGGGGCCCCCGGACGGACGGGCGGAACCGCCGGACCCACGGGCGGAGCCGCCGGCCAGGTCTGAACCGCCGGCCAGCCGGGGGCGGTCGGCCACGCGGGCTGTGCGCGGGCGATGCGGGCCTCCTGTGCGGCGGAGATCCGCTGGATCAGCAGGTAGAACGTCACTGCGGCGAGCACACAGGCGACCGCCGGCACCGCGTTGTGAAGGAGTGAGTCCCGGTAGTAGTCGACGTACGCCTGGTAGTCCCCAGCGGTGGCGGGGTCCACCGGCAGGTCGTCGTAGGCTCGGCTGTCGAGGCGACTGGCCAACCGTTCGCCGACGAGGAACACCAGCCAGGAGCTCCACCAGACGACCACCAGGGGCGGGGTGACCCGCCGCCAGAGGCTGTCCCGCGCCACGTTGCCCACCACGCGGGCCGGCACCACGAAGTTCGCGAACGGCACCAGCCAACCGGCGATCGCCCACCCGGCGCCGAGCGTCGGCAGCGCACCCGGGAACGCGTCGGTGTTCTTCCGCGCCCGCCACGTCCAGATGATCACCAGCACGGCGGCGGTGAGGTACGCCGCCACCATGGGCAGCACCACCAGCAACTCGATGACCACCGCACCGAGCAGCAGATCCGGATCGGCGTCGGCATGGGCCCGCCGGGCCATCGCCAACCCGAGCAGCGGGGAGAGTGCCACCAGGAGGTACAGCACGGCTGTCGCGCCGACCGCGATGCGGGCGGCCAGCCCGATGCCGCGTACGGAGTAGGTCGGCAGCCCCGGGGTGACGGCGGGTTGGCCGAGCGGCGTGTGGCAACGCTGACACTCGTGGTGCGCGGAGGACGTGGTGTCCCCGCAGGTCTGGCAACGCATGGGGTCTCCCGGTCAGCGCGACGATGCGCGCACACCGTAGACGATCATGCGACCGCCGGCGACCCCGTTCCGACCCGGGGGTAACCAGGGGCGTGGCGTGCCCACGGGGCGGCCATCTCGAACTGGCCGGCCACACCGAGCAGCAGCAGCTCCGAGCCGGGCGGACCGACGATCTGCACGGCGACCGGCAGGCCGTCCGGGCGGCGGCCGACCGGCACCACGATCGCCGGCAGGCCGGCGATGTTCCACGGTGCGCCGTACGGGGCGTACCGAATGCTGGCTGTCATGTTCGCCCGCCAGGACCGCTCCGACCAGCGTGCCGCCTCCGGGGGCGCGGTCGCCAGCGCCGGGGTGAGCAGCAGGTCGACCGAGTGGTCGGTGAAGAAGTCGACCGACCGCTGCCGCCACGCGGCCCGGTCCGCCTCCCGCACGTAGCCGCGACGCTGCGCCCACTCGCCCAACGCGACGTGCCGCCGGGTACGCCGTTGCAGGCCACGGCGGTCCAACCCGGCGGCCCGCACGTCGGCGGCGGCGGCGGCGAGCCAGGTGGCGATGCCCTGTAGACCCAGCGCGGTGGGATAGACCGGATCGGCGGGCACCGTGTCGTGCCCGGCGGCGGCGAGCAGCCGACCGGCGGCGGCGACCGCGTCCCGGTTGGGCGCGTCCGGTGCGACACCCCGCACCGGGGAACGCAGCGAGACACCCACCCGCAGCCGCTGCGGCGGGACCAGCTTCTCGGGACGCCGACCGGCGAGCACCGAGAAACCCACCGCGGCGTCGGCGACCGTGCTGGTCAGCACGCCATGCTCGGTCAGGCCGAACCAGTCGTCCGCGCCGAGCTGGCAGGGCACCACGCCCCGGCCGGGCTTGAGCCCGACCAGCCCGCAACAGGCGGCCGGGGTCCGGATCGAGCCGAGACCGTCGTTGGCGTGCGCGATCGGCACCAGCCCGGCGGCCACCGCGGCGGCCGCGCCGCCGGAGGAACCGCCGGGGGTACGCGTGCTGTCCCACGGATTGCGGGTCACCGCGTTGTCGTCGTCGGTGACCGCCCACAGCCCCAGCTCTGGCATCCGGGTCACACCGAGGATCACCGCGCCGGCGCCGCGGAGCCGGCGGACCACCTCGTGGTCGGCCTCCGCGACGTCGCTGCGTGCCGCCGCCGACCCGTTCCAGGTGGGCAGACCGGCGACCGGAGTGTTCTCCTTGACCGCCACCGGCACCCCGGCCAGTGGCAGGTTGGCCAGGTCCTCCTGCTCGTCGACCTTCTCCGCCTCGGTGATCGCCTCGCCGCCGCGTACGGCGCGGAACGCCGCCAGCTCACCGTCGGCACGGGAGATGTACTCCAGGTGGTCGGCGACGACCTGCGTGGCCGACACGTCACCTCGGCGTACGCCCCGGGCGATCTGCTTGGCGGTCGCTCCGACCCAGGTCGCCATGATGTCCTGCACGGCCATCCTTCCCAGCGGTCAGCCCAGCGCCTGCTCCAGATCGGCGAGTAGGTCGTCGACCGTCTCGATGCCGACAGACAGTCGCACGAGATCGCCGGGAACTTCAAGCGGCGAGCCGGCAGCACTTGCGTGTGTCATCCGACCCGGGTGCTCGATCAGGGATTCCACACCGCCCAGCGACTCGGCGAGCACGAAGAGCTTGGTGCGGTTACAGATGTCCACCGCGTGCTCCTCCCCACCGGCGGCGCGGAACGAGATCATGCCCCCGAACCGGCGCATCTGCTTGGCGGCCACCTCGTGACCGGGGTGCGACGGCAGCCCGGGGTAGAGCACCTGGGCCACCTCGGCGTGCCCGTCGAGGTACGCGGCGAGCCGCTCGGCGTTGTCGCAGTGCCGGTCCATGCGTACCCCGAGGGTCTTGATGCCGCGCAGGGTGAGCCAGGCGTCGAAGGGGCCGTTGATCGCGCCCATCGCGTTCTGGTGGTAGCGCAACTCCTCGCCGAGCGCGGCGTCCGCGACGACCAGCGCACCGCCGACCACGTCGGAGTGCCCACCGATGTACTTGGTGGTGGAATGCACCACCACGTCCGCGCCGAACGCGATCGGCTGTTGCAGGTACGGCGAGGCGAAGGTGTTGTCCACCACCAGCAGTGCGCCCGCGTCGTGTGCCACGGCGGCCAGGGCGGCGATGTCGGCGATGCCGAGCAGCGGGTTGGTCGGCGTCTCCAGCCAGACGATCTTCGTGCGGCCGGGCTGCACGGCGGCCCGGATCGCGGCCGCGTCGGAGACCTTGGCCGGGGTGAACTCCAGGCCCCAGCGCTGGGCGACCCGGGCGAAGAGCCGGTACGTGCCGCCGTACGCGTCGTCCGGGATCACCACGTGGTCACCCGGCTGGCACACGGCCCGCAGCAGGGCGTCCTCCGCCGCCAGGCCGCTGGCGAAGGCGAGCCCCACCGACCCGCCCTCCAGCGCCGCCAGGCACTCCTGGAGGGCGTCCCGGGTCGGGTTGCCGGAGCGGCTGTACTCGTAGCCGAGCCGGGGCGCGCCGACGGCGTCCTGGGCGTACGTGCTGGTCTGGTAGATCGGTGGGATCACCGCGCCGGTCCGCGCCTCGGGGTCCTGACCGGCGTGGATGGCGAGCGTCTCGAAGCCGTGGTTCATGCTGGTGAGGCTAGTGCCCGCCGGAGATGGCCGGAACGGAACCCGCGCTCCCCGGCGGGGCCGGACCGTCCGGCCCGGCCCCGCGCTGGCCGACCAGGGTCGGCGGGCCGGTCAGCCGGCCGGAACGGGCAGGACGTGCAGGGTGACCGGGTGGTCCCCGGTCCAGTCGTAGGAGACCGCGTAGACCCGGGCTCCGTTCGGTGCCCAGGCCAGCGCACCCGGGCTGAGGTCGTCGTTCAGCTCGAAGTGGGCCAACTCGGTGCCGTCGGCCCGGAAGAGGAAGACGTCCGGGTCGTAGGCGGCGTCCGCACCACCGGCGATCTTGGTGCCGTCGCGGGACACCTCGACCGCATTCGGGTACGCACCGGTGGGATAGGTCACCGACGGGGTGCTGATGTCGGCGAACGGGAACGCCTGCACCACGTACGGGGCACCGGACGCGGTGAAGACGGTGGTGCCGGTGGGGTCGAGCGCGACATCGCGCAGGTTGCTGCCGACCGCCATGAACTCGTTCTCCCTGGGCGCGCTCAGTGTGCCCCCGGTGCCGATGGTGTACGCGTACACCGACGCGGGGCTCAGCCCGGGCTGCCCGGCCAGCAGCACCGAACGGTTCTGGCTGGCGGCGGTCAGCAGCGGTGCGTCGTAGAAGTCCTGACCGGTGGCCACCCCGGTGGTCACCACTGCCGGTTGCCGGCCCAGGTCGATCCGGCCGATGTTGCCGCCCCACTGGTCACAGCCGTAACCGAACCACAGGTACCGCCCGGTCAACGCGAGCGACGACGGGCACTCCCCCGCGCCGGTGTCGTACCGGGCCGACTCGGTCAGCGACCCGGTGTTGAAGGCGGCGATGGCGTTGGCGCTGGGCAGCGCCACGTAGAGCGTCTGCCGGTCGGCGCTGAGCAGCAGGTCGCTGGGGCCGGGCAGCCCGGACAGGGTGCCGACCACCGTGCCTGTCGCGCTGGTCACCACGACCTCGGTCGAGGAGTAGCCGCCACTGACGAAGACCCGGTCACCGGCCGACACCACGTCGGCAACGCCCGGCAGCGACAGCGGGGTGGCCGTCTGCGCGGGAGCCGCCTGCGCGGGGGTCGAGATCGTGGCGGTCAGCAGCCCGACGGTCAGGGCGGCCAGCGCCAGGGTCGGACCTCTTCTGATCTGCAAAGGTGCGTCCTTTCGGAGTGTCGACGACCCGAACCCACGACGGCCCGGGGTCCTGAGGCCGCAGCAAGGAACAGATCGTCGCCGTGAGGGCGCCGTCCAGGCGACAGCCCGCCTCGGCCGACCGGCCGGGCGCCGCTGTCGCGACAGCACGTTGCCCCCGTGTGCTTATCCAGACCGGTCAATGACTATCACAGTCGATGCCGGCGTGGGGGGCACCGTGATCCGTCGGACCGTCGGCATAGCCTGAGCCGATGAGCGGTTGCGTGTTCTGCGGGATCGTGGCGGGTGAGGTGCCGGCGTTCCGGGTCGCCGACACCCCGGACGGGGTGGCGTTCCTGGACACCCGGCCGGTGTTCAAGGGGCACGTGCTGGTGGTGCCGCGAGTCCACCTGGTGACCCTTGCCGAGTTGCCGGCGGACCTGCTGCCCGGCTACTTCGCGCTGGTCCGGCGACTGGCGGTGGCCGTGGAGACCGGTCTCGGGGCCGGTGGGACGTTCGTGGCGATGAACAACAAGGTGTCCCAGTCAGTGCCCCACCTGCACACACACCTCGTTCCGCGGACGAAGGGCGACGGGTTGCGCGGCTTCTTCTGGCCACGCACCCGGTACGCCGACGACACCGAGGCCCAGGCGTACGCAGACCGGATCGCGGCGGCGCTCCCCGGTGGGGCCTGACTCACTGTCACGCGGGTAAGGAAGCTAGACCCTCCGGTGTTACACGCTGGGAGAGGTACGAGAGGAGATCCCCACCGTGTTTTTGCGTCGCATGAACGCCGAGATGGTTTCGCCCGACCAGGCCCTGCCTGGCCGCTCGATCGCCATGCCGGTCGCCGATCGCCACGAGGTGCTGGGCACCCCGCTGAAGGGCCCGTTCCCGGAGGGCCTGCAGGTCGCGGTCTTCGGCATGGGCTGTTTCTGGGGGGCCGAGCGGCTGTTCTGGACGCTGCCCGGCGTCTACACCACCTCCGCCGGCTACGCGGGCGGCAGCACCAAGAACCCGACGTACGAGGAGACGTGTTCCGGCCGCACCGGGCACGCCGAGGTCGTCCAGGTGGTGTACGACCCCAGCAAGATCACCTATGAGGATCTGTTGAAGGTCTTCTGGGAGAACCACGACCCGACCCAGGGCATGCGCCAGGGCAACGACGTGGGCACCCAGTACCGGTCGGCGATCTACACGACCACCGACGAGCAGCGGGCCACCGCCGAGTCGTCCCGGGACGCCTTCCAGCCGATCGTCACGCGGGCCGGCAAGGGTGAGATCACCACCGAGATCGCCCCGCTCGGCGATTATTTCTTCGCCGAGGACTACCACCAGCAGTACCTCGCCCCGACGAAGAACCCGAACGGCTACTGCAACCACGGCCCGAACGGGCTGAGCTGCCCGGTCGGCGTGGCCCGTACCGCCGGCTGACCACCACCTCCCGCACACACGTAATGCCCGGTCGCCGACAAGGCGGCCGGGCATTCCCGTTTGGCCCTGTGATCGAAATCCGTTGCAGACCCCGCCGGAGACTCGATAACGTGGCCGTACACGTGAAAGGAGGTGGTCCAGACTTGTATAGCAATCGGACTCGTGAGGTGGCTGTCAGCTAGCCGCTGTCCTCGACAGTGAACGGTCCGCCGCAAGGCGGGCACCAGCACCATCGTCGAGACCGTGTGGCAGCGGTGCGGCGAATCCACGACAGCCACCCGACCCCCGGGGTGCCGGCCAAGTCCAGCCGGCCCGCGCACCAGCGCGGAGCGCCCCGGGGGTCGCTCCATATCCGGGGGAGCGGCGATGTCCATGCGCGAGCTGGTGATCCTCGGAACGGCCAGCCAGGCGCCGACCCGTCAGCGCAACCACAACGGGTACGTGCTGCGCTGGGACGACGAGGTGATCCTCTTCGACCCGGGCGAGGGCACCCAACGCCAGTTCCTCTACACCACGGTCACGGCCAGCGACCTGACCCGGATCTGTGTCACCCACTTCCACGGCGACCACTGCCTCGGCCTGCCCGGCACCATCCAGCGCCTCTCCCTGGACCGGGTTCCGCACCCGGTCGCCGTGCACTTCCCGGCCGGCGGCGCCGAATACTTCGCCCGGCTCCGGCACGCGACCTCCTTCTACGAGACCGCCGAGCTTCAGGTCACCCCGATCGAGGAGGACGGGCAGCGGATCGCCCTGCGCTGCGGCACGCTGGAGGCACGCCGGCTGCGGCACCCCATCGAGACGTACGGCTATCGGCTTGTCGAGCCGGACGGCCACCGGATGCTGCCGGAGCGGCTGTCCGCGTACGGCATCAGTGGCCCGGCCGTCGGCGAGCTGATCCGCGTCGGGCACCTCGACCTCGACGGGCGCCGCGTCGCCCGCGACGAGGTGAGCGTGCCCCGACCGGGGCAGCGGTTCGCGTTCGTGATGGACACCGGCCTGTGCGACGGGGTCTACGCCCTCGCCGAGCACGCCGACCTGCTGGTCATCGAGTCGACGTTCCTGGAGTCGGAGGCCGCGCTCGCCGCCGAGGTCGGCCACCTGACCGCGGCCCAGGCCGCGCGGGTGGCCACCGAGTCCGGGGTACGCCGACTCGTGCTCACCCACTTCTCCCAGCGCTACCCCGACCCGCGCCGGTTCCACGACGAGGCACGCGCACACTTCGACGGTGATCTGATCATCGCCGAGGACCTGACCACGGTGCAGCTCCCACCGCGCCGGGTAGCCTCGGCCGGATGACCGTCACGCTCCGCCCCGCGACCGCTGCCGACATGATGGCGGTGGGGGCCCTGCACCAGCGCTCCCGGGTCGCCGCCTACTCCGCCTTCCTGCCCGCGGACGCGTTGGCCGACCCGACACCGGAGGCGATGGGGCGGTACTGGGCGGAGCGGTGGCAGTGGGAGCGGGACACCCACCGGATGATTGTGGCCGAGCGGGCCGGGGCGCTGGCCGGGTTCAGCCACCTGGGCCCGGACGACGAGGACGACCCGGCCACCGGGCTGCTCAACGCGATCCACCTGGACCCGGCCGAGCAGGGCCGCGGCACCGGCCGTGCGCTGATGGTCGACGCCCTGGACGCCATGCGGGCCCGGGGCTGGCGTCGCGCCGTGCTCTGGGTGCTTCGGGACAACGCCCACGCCCGCGAGTTCTACCGCCGGGGCGGCTGGACCCCCACGGGAGACGAACGGGACGAGGCGATCGGGTCAGCACAAACCCGACAGCTCCGCTACGCCCGCCCCCTCTGACCTGCCCTGCCTCGCCTCGCCCTTGACCCGGTCGATCAAGGACTTGTGGTGGGCGCTTTGGGCACGGGTGCCTGCTTTGCGCACCACCACAACTCCATGATCGACACCGGTGGGGGGCGGGCGGGGCGGAGGGCGGGCGGGGCGGGGTGGGCGGGGGCTAGTGGGCTCCTAGGTGGGCTAGGAGGTCTTGGCGGGTTAGGACGCCCTTGGGCTTGCCGTCGACCAGGACCAGGGCGGCATCGGACTTCTCCAGCATGCCGACCGCCTCGCTCACCGGCTGACCACCGCCGATCATCGGCAGCGGGGCGCCCATGTGCCGCTCGATCGTGTCGTGCAGGTGGGCCTGGCCGGTGAACAGCGCGTCGAGCAGGTCCCGCTCCGCGATCGAGCCGGCCACCTCACCGGTCACCACCGGCGGCTCGGCCTTGAGCACCGGCAACTGCGAGACGCCGTACTCGCGCATGTAGTCGATCGCGTCGCGGACGGTCTCGGTCGGGTGCACGTGCACCAGCTCGGGCAGGCCGCCCGGCTTGCTGGCCAGCGCGTCGGCCACGGTCGGCTCGGCCCCGGAGTTGTCCAGGAAGCCGTACCGGGCCATCCAGGAGTCGTTGAAGATCTTGGAAAGGTAGCCCCGGCCGCCGTCGGGCAGCAGCACCACCACCACGTCGTCCGGGTTAGCCCGGCGGGCGACCTCCAGCGCGGCGACCACCGCCATCCCGCAGGAGCCGCCGACCAGCAGCCCCTCCTCGCGGGCCAGCCGGCGGGTCATCTCGAAGGACGCCTTGTCGGAGACCTCGACGATCTCGTCGGCGACATCCCTGTCGTACGTCTCCGGCCAGAAGTCCTCGCCGACGCCCTCCACCAGGTACGGACGGCCGGTGCCGCCGGAGTAGACCGAGCCCTCCGGATCGGCGCCGATGATGCGCACCCGACCCTCGGAGGCCTCCTTGAGGTACCGCCCGATGCCGGAGATGGTGCCGCCGGTGCCGACGCCCGTCACGAAGTGGGTGAGGCCGCCCTCGGTCTGCTTCCACAGCTCCGGCCCGGTGGTCTCGTAGTGCGAGCGCGGGTTGGCCGGGTTGCTGTACTGGTTGGGCTTCCAGGCGCCGGGGATCTCCCGGGTCAGCCGGTCGGAGACGTTGTAGTACGAGCGCGGGTCCTCCGGGGCGACGGCGGTCGGGCAGACCACCACCTCGGCGCCGTACGCCCGGAGCACATCCTGCTTGTCCTGGCTGACCTTGTCGGGGCAGACGAAGACACACTTGTAGCCCTTGAGCTGGGCCACCAGGGCCAGCCCGACGCCGGTGTTGCCGCTGGTCGGCTCGACGATGGTCCCGCCGGGCTTGAGCAGGCCGGCGGCCTCGGCGTCCTCCACCATCCGCAACGCGATCCGGTCCTTGACCGAGCCGCCCGGGTTGACGTACTCCACCTTGGCCAGCACGGTGGCCTGGATGCCCTCGGTGACGTTACGCAGTCGCACCAGCGGGGTGTTGCCGATCATGTCGACGACGTTGTCGTAGTACTGCACGGTGTGCCCTTCGTTGCGGCGCCGGCAACGGCGGCCGGGCAGACGTTTCCTCGTCGCCCAGCGTACGTGTCGTCAGGGCACCAGCCCCCCGGGGATGACCGAGCTGCGCACCGCCTCCCACTCCAGGAACCTGTCGGTCTCGGCGAGCACACTGCCCGCCAACCACGTGATCATGACCGCGTCGTCGGCCAGCCCGAAGATCGCCAGCGGAATCTCCGGGAGCAGGTCGATGGGCGAGACGATGTACGCCGTCGCCGCCGTCATCAGGGCCAACCGGAGGCCGCCGTCGTACTCGCCCCTGGTGGTGGCCCGGATCATCCGGGGCAGGGCGGCCAGCCGGGTGCCCAGCGACGGCCCCCCGCGTGCCCCGGCCATCAGTGCCCGCGCCAGGGCCGTGAACGCCGCGCTGCGCTTCAGTGTCTTACCCATCGTCGCGCTCCTCTCCGCCGGATCAGCGTGGCGGGTCGGCGCAAATCGGCCGGCCTCTGCCGCAGAGATACCCCGCCGCGTCGGTTTCCAGGCACCCGGGTGCCGTCACGACGACAGCGGCGTGTCGGGGCGGCGCGATAATGTCGCGGTATGGGGGTGGCTGATTCCGTCGTACCCGGTGAGCGCTGGCGGCAGACCCGGCGCTTCGCCCGCCTGGCCGCGATCGGGACGGGCGCCACGGCGGCTGCCGCGGTGGCGACCGGTGGGGTGCTGCTCGGTCAGGCCCGCCAGGCCCGGCGCACCATCCCGATGGCCGAGGCACCGCCACCGCGTTGCGACGGGATTTACGGCGCGAAGTTCCCCGGCCCGGCACTCACCATGGTCGTCCTCGGTGACTCGTCGGCCGCCGGCTACGGGGTGCACCGCCGTCGGGAGACGCCCGGCGCGCTGCTCGCCACCGGCCTGTCCCGTCGACTGCACCGGCCGGTGCAACTGCACCGCTTCGCGGTGGTCGGTGCCATCTCCTCGGCGCTGCGCCACCAGGTCGAGGCGGCGCTGGAGTGCCGACCCGACATCGCGGTGATCCTCATCGGCGGCAACGACATCACCAACCGGACCCCGCGCGGGCTGGCGGTGCGTTATCTCGTCGAGGCGGTGCGCACGCTGCGCGCCGCCGGGTGCGAGGTGGTCGTCGGCACCTGCCCCGACCTGGGTGCGATCCGCCCGATCCAGCCTCCGCTGCGGTGGTTGGCGCACCGGTGGAGCCGCCAACTCGCGGCTGCCCAAACGGTCGCGGTGGTCGAGGCGGGCGGTTGGACGGTCTCCCTGGGTGATCTCCTCGGCCCCCGGTTCGTGGCGGAGCCGACCCGGATGTTCGCCTGGGATCGCTTCCATCCCTCCGCCGAGGGGTACGCGATGGCCGCCGCCGCACTCCTGCCGACGATGCTGTCCGCACTCGGCGCAGGGCAGGAACGACGGGCCACGCCGACGTGGGCAGAGGGCGTACGGTCGCTGCCGGAGGCCGCGCAGGAGGCGGCCCGGCACGCCGGCACCGAGGTCAGCGGCACCCAGTTCCGGGGCCGTGACCGGGGGCCGGCCGGCCGGTGGGCGCAGTTGCGCCGCCGGGCGTTCTTCGGTGTCGGCGCGGTGCCGCAGCACGGGTCCGCCCCGGACACCTCGACAGTGGAGGGACTGGCATGAACGAGCGCAGCGAGCGGGGCGTGATCACCGGCCTCGCCGGCCGGCTGGGTCGGGCGGCGGCGTTCTCGCTGCTCGCCGGCACCGTCGGTGGGGCCGCCGTCCTGGCCGGTGAGGCGTTCGCCGCCCGGCACCGGCGCTACGCCCAACCGGAGCTGGGGTTGGCCCTGCGGGCCACGGTCGGCCGGGCGGGTGCCCCGCCGCTGCGGCTGGTGCTGCTCGGCGACTCGTCCGCGCTGGGGGTGGGTGTCGACCGTCTCGAGGACACCATCGGTGGGCAGTTGGCCCACCTGCTCGCCGAGGGTCCGACCGGCCGGCGCGTGCACCTGTCCAGCGTCGGCGTCTCCGGTTCCCGCTCGACCGACCTGGCCACCCAGGTGGCTCGGGCTCTGCTCGGTGACCGGCCCGACGTGGCGCTCATCCTGATCGGCGCGAACGACGCCACCGGGCTGCGCCGACCCGCGGACGCCTCGGCCTATCTCGCCGCGGCGGTGCACCGGCTGCGTGAGGCGCGGGTCGAGGTCGTGGTGGGCACCTGCCCCGACCTCGGCGCGGTGCGTGCCATCGCACCCCCGCTGCGCCAGGTGGTCGGCTGGTCGGGGCGTCGGATGGCCCGCGCGCAGACCGCGGCCGTGCTGGACGCCGGCGGCTCGGTGGTCGACCTCGCCACCGAGACCGGGCCGGTGTTCCGGGCCGACGCGGGGACGCTCTGCCACGACGGTTTCCACCCCTCGGCCGACGGCTACCGGGTGTGGGCGCACGCGTTGCTGCCCGCCATCGTCGCCGCGGCGGCGGCCACGACCCGACGCTAGAACGCCCCGGTCAGGGTGACATTTCCCGCCGGGTGGGCTTCTTCCGCGCGATGTTACTGGCGGGTTAACGTTGGCTCATGCCGATTGAGTCGTCCCGCGACGCCGTCATCGTCGCCACCGCCCGCTCCCCCATCGGCCGGGCGCACAAGGGGTCCCTGCGCGACGTCCGCTCCGACGACCTCGCCGCGACAATCGTCCAGGCGGCCCTGGACAAGATCCCCCAGCTCGACCCGACCACGATCGACGACCTCTACCTCGGGTGCGGCCTGCCCGGGGGCGAGCAGGGCTTCAACATGGCCCGGGTGGTGTCCACCCTGCTCGGTCTGGACACTGTGCCCGGTGCCACGCTGACCCGCTACTGCGCGTCGTCGTTGCAGACCACCCGGATGGCGATGCACGCGATCCGGGCCGGCGAGGGTGACGTGTTCGTCTCCGCCGGCGTGGAGATCGTTTCCCGTTACGCCCGGGGCAGCTCCGACGGGTTGCCGCCCGAGGCGCAGGCCCTCGTCGGTGGCGGCTGGGAAAACCCGCGCTTCGGCGCGGCCGCCGAGCGCTCGAAGCGCCGCGCCCAGGGCGGCGCCGAGGTCTGGGCCGACCCGCGTGCGGCAGGTGACCTGCCGGACATCTACCTGACCATGGGGCAGACCGCGGAAAACCTGGCCCAGGTGTACGACGTGACCCGCGCCGACATGGACGAGTTCGGCGTACGCAGCCAGAACCTCGCCGAGAAGGCCATCGCCGACGGCTTCTGGGCCCGGGAGATCACCCCGGTCACCACGCCCGATGGCACCGTGGTGAGCACCGACGACGGGCCCCGCGCCGGTGTCACGCTCGACGCGGTCTCCGGCCTGAAGCCGGTGTTCCGCCCGGATGGTCGGATCACCGCGGGCAACTGCTGCCCGCTCAACGACGGCGCGGCCGCCGTGGTGGTGATGAGCGCCCAGCGGGCCGAGGAGTTGAGGCTGACCCCCCTCGCCCGGATCGTCTCGACAGGCGTGACCGCACTGTCGCCGGAGATCATGGGCCTCGGGCCGGTCGAGGCGTCCCGGCAGGCGCTGCGCCGCGCCGGCATGACCATCGACGACGTCGACCTCGTCGAGATCAACGAGGCGTTCGCCGCGCAGGTCATCCCGTCCTACCGGCAGTTGGGCATCCCCGAGGACAAGGTGAACGTGATGGGCGGCGCGATCGCGGTCGGCCACCCGTTCGGCATGACCGGCGCCCGGATCACCGGCACCCTGCTCAACGCCCTGGAGTGGCACGACAAGACCATCGGCCTGGAGACCATGTGCGTGGGCGGCGGCCAGGGCATGGCCATGGTGCTCGAACGGCTCAACTGAGCTGACGCCGGGCCCGCCCCGCGGCTCGCGGGGTGGGCCTCAGAGCACGCCGCGGGTCGCCGTCACCTCGGCGGCGGCCCGCGCCAGCACCTCGTCGTCGGCCCCGGCGGCCACCAGGTCGGCCGCCACCACCCGAAGCTGATCGGGCAGGGCCAGGTCGTTGTCGAGCCGGGGCACCACCCGGCGTGGCTGCCCCTCGGCGTCGGCGGCCAGGTTGGCGACCTCCTGCACCAGACGGTGCACCAGGTCGGCGCGGGGCACGTTGCCGGTGGTCGCGACCGCCGCCCACCGTGGCTGCTGCCAGTGCCCGACCTGACCGACCAGCAACCGCACGGCCTGGTCCAACTCTGCTGCGCTCATCGGCACCGAGTCTACGGCCGACCGACGCGCCGCCCGAGATCGACTCGACTTCCTGAAAACCGTGGCATCACCGCGACCCGGACACCCCGACTTCATGAAAACCGAGTCGATCATGCGGCCAGGCCAGGCCAGGCCGGGGCAGAGCAGGCCAGGCCGGGGCAGGGCCGGGGCAGGGCAGGCCAGGCCGGGGCAGGGCCGGGGCAGGCCGGGGCAGGCCGGGGCAGGCCGGGCTGGGGCAGGCCGGGCCGGGGCCGGGGCCGGCGGGCCGGTCAGCGGCGTAGGTAGCTGAGCAGCCGGAGCAGCTGCCAGTACAGGAAGACCAGCCCGGTGAGCAGGCCGAACGCGCTCAGCCACGCGTACCGGCGGGGTCGACCGTCGCGCACCGAGCGCTCGACGAGGTCGAAGTCCAGGATGAAGCTGAACGCCCCGGCGATGATGGCCACCACCGAGAAGGCGTACGGGAGCCAGCCCACCTGCCCACTGACGCTGTAGACCTCCAGACCCGGCCGGCCGGAGATCAGGTACGACACCAGGTTGACCACGCTGAGCACGGCGATCCCGAGCAACGTCCCGATCACCAGGCGGGCCAGCCGGGGCGTCGCCCGGATCACCCGGGCCCGGTAGAGCGCCGCCATGCCGAGGAAGACGCCGAACGTTCCGGCCACCGCCTGCACCACGATGCCCGGGTAGACCTGCTCGAAGGTGCGGCTCGCCACCCCCAGCAGCAGGCCCTGGAGCACGGCGTAGCCGACGATCGGCACCGGGTTGGTGATGCCTCGCAACGAGATGACCAGGACCAACGCGATCGAGGCGAGCGCGCTGCCGGCCAGCGCGGCGCCAAGCCAGGCCGCGTCGGGGATCACCGCCCAGGACACCGCCGCGGCCACGCCGGTGACCAACAGCAGTCCGACGGTACGGGTCACCACGTCGTCGACGGTCATGGGCTCGACGTCGCGGGCACCGAGCACCCGGGCCTCCACCCGGCCGGTTTCGTCCAGCCGGTTGAGCACCGGGTTGTTGCTGCGCACCGCCGCCTCCTTCGCCCGCGTACCCCCAGCAGTCACTCTGCCCCGGACGGACCGGCGGCGGCGGGGAAACGGCGCCGACGACGGCGCCCGCCCCCACCGAAGCGGGAGCGGGCGCCGGTCGGCGGTGCGGACGAGGTCAGTCGTCGCCCTGGAAGTAGCTCAGCAGGCGCAGGATCTCGATGTAGAGCCAGACCAGGCTGACCAGGATGCCGAACGCGGCAGTCCAGGAGTAGCGCTGCGGCAGGCCCATCCGGACGCCGTCCTCGATCTCCTTGAAGCTGAGCACGAAGCTCAGCGAGGCCACCACGATGCAGACCAGGCTGAAGCCGATGGCCAGCGGGCTGCCGTCGCGCAGGCCCGTGTTGACGCCGAACAGCGCCAGCACCAGGTTGATCAGCATGACCGCGAAGAGGCCGACCATCACCGCGATCATGCCCTTGACGAACGCCGGGGTGGCCCGGATGACCTTCGCCCGGTAGAGCATCGCCATCAGGAAGAAGATGCCGAAGCTGGCGGCGGCGGCCTGGAGCACGATGCCGTCGTACGCCGTCTCGAACGCCTTGCTGACCATGCCGACGAAGACGCCCTCGACCACCGCGTACGCGATGACGAGCGCCGGGTTGGCCATCCGGGAGAACGAGATGATCAGGCCGAGGACGAGGCCGACCACTGCCGCGCCGATCCAGGCGGTACCGACCAGCGCGTCGGGCACGAGCACCCAGGCTGCCGCGGCGGTGATGCCGAGGATGCCGAGGAGAGCGACGGTCTTGACGACGACGTCGTCGACAGTCATCGGCGCCACGGTGGGCGGCGCGGCCGGGTAACCGGCCTGGGACGGGTACTGCTGGGGAATGCCGGGCTGTCCGTACGGCCCGGCCGGGGCGTACCCGGCGGAGCGCTCCCGCTCGGCCGCCTGGCCGAGCCGGGCGAGCACCGGGTTCGAGGTCTTCACTGTCTGGCCTCCCTCAGGGGGTCGTTAGCACGTGAACGTGCCCTTCAAGAGTAAACGGCACAGCCAAGTACTGGTGATCGCGAACGAGAATGGGTTGAGCTGGTTGGGTGCCCGGGGCGGGGGTCGAACCCGCACGCCTTGCGGCAGCCGCTTTTAAGGCGGCCGTGTCTGCCTTTCCACCACCCGGGCGGGTGGCACCGGCGCGCCGACACGCACGGTGCAGTGTCACCGTAGCGGGTTGGCGGCGACCCGACGTACCCAGCAGGGCTTGCCACATTAGGGTCGAGGCCGTGAGCAGCGCAGCCCCCACGGCCCCCGACGCCACCCCTGAGCAGGCCCTCCGCCTCGCTGGTCGGGTCGACCGTCGGCCCCTGGTCGCCCGGCTGCTGGCCGCCGTCAACCGGCACCGTGCGGATCTGCTCGTCGCCCTGGTCTGGGTGGTGCTCGCCGGCTGGCTCACCCACGGGCTGTGGCCCGATCCGGCCGGCCGCACCCTGGCACTCAACCCGGAGGACCAGACCCTCTACGAGTGGTTCCTGGCGGTCGACGCCCGCGCGTTGCTCGGCGATTTCCACCTGCTCACCGACCGACTCAACGCGCCCGACGGGGTCAACCTGATGGCCAACACCACGGTGATCGCGCTCGGCGTCGCCGTCGCGCCGGTCACCCTGCTGCTGGGCGCACCGGTCAGCTTCGCGCTGCTCGCCGCCGCCAACCTCGCCGGCACCGCTCTCGCCTGGTACCTGCTGTTCCACCGGACGCTGCGCGTCCGCCGGCTCGCTGCCGCGCTCGGCGGCGGGTTGTGCGGGTTCGGCCCCGGCATGGTCTCGCAGACCAACAGCCACCTGCACATGACTGCCCAGTGGTTGGTGCCGGTGATCGTTTGGCTGGTGGTCCGCCTGCTGCGGGCAGCCGATCCGGGTCCCCCGGCACCCGACGGAACCAATCGGGCGCAGCCCGTCGGGCCGGATCGCCGGCGGATGCTCACCTCGGCGGTGGGGCTGGCCGGCGCGGTCAGCGCGCAGGTCTTCATCGGCGAGGAGGTGCTCTTCCTCGCCGCGCTCACGCTGCTGCTGATGGCGATCGGGTACGCCGCGGCGGACCGGGAGCTGGCTCGGCGCACGCTACCCGGCTTCGCCGGTGGGCTGGCGGTCGCCGCCGGGCTCGCCCTGCTGGTGCTCGTCTATCCGCTGTGGTTCCAGTTCGCCGGGCCGCGGGGTGTTGCCGACGGACTGTTCCGGCCCGCGAACTTCTCCGCCGACCTGAGCAGCTGGTGGGCGGTCTCCCCGCTGTCGGTGGCCGGCAGCGTCGAGTCCGCCCGGCTGACCACCGGTCCGGCCGAGTACAACACCTTCCTCGGCTGGCCCCTCCTGCTGGCCGCCGTGGCCTGCGCGGTCTGGGTCGGGCGACGCCGGCTGGTCTTCGCCTGCGTGGTGGCGGGCCTGGTGATGGGTACGCTCTCGCTCGGCCCCGAGGTGGTGCTCGGCGGCACCCGGACGGCGCTTCCCGGCCCGTACGCCCTGATCGGCGGGTTACCGGTGGTGGACGGCGCGTTGCCGATGCGGTTCGCGCTGGCGGTGCTGCCGATCGTCGCGACGCTGCTGGTGCTGGCGGTCGACCGGGCTCTGCGCGGCACCGGTCGGGCGCGGCGGCTGGTGCCACTGGCCGTCGGCGCGGCGCTGCTGCCGATCTTCCCGACACCCCTGCCGACGATCGAACGGCCCGCCGTGCCGGAGTTCGTCACCGGCGGGCACTGGCGGCAGTGCGTACGCCCCGGCGGGGTGTTGGTTCCGGTGCCGCTGCCCACGCCCAGGGAACCCGGGCCGATGCGCTGGTCGACCGCCGCCAACGCCGCCTTCGGTCTGCCCGAGGGGTTCTTCATCGGCCCGTACGGGCGGGGTGGCACCGCGGCGATGGGCACGTTCAAGCAGCCCACCTCGGCTCTGCTGGCGGACGTGGCCCGGCGCGGTGACCAGCCGGCCATCGGCGACGAGCAACGCCGCCAGGCCGCCCGGGACGCGGACTTCTGGGGCGCCTCCTGCGTGGCGCTCGCCGACGACGCCCCGCACGTCGAGAGCCTGCGAAACACCCTGGAGCAGCTCTACGGCCCCGCGACCCGGGTGGCCGACGTGTGGATCTGGCGCGTGTAGCCCCCAACCCAAAACCCCGCCGATCTGCACTTCGGCGGGGGCAGTGGGCGGGGTCAGGGGGGTCAGACGCGGGGGGCGCCGACCGGCTGGGACGCCTCGACGAACTCCTCGCGCGGGTCGTGCAGCTGCCCCAGGGCGACCACCTCACGCTTGAGGAAGAACGCCAGCGACCAGTCCACCACGACCCGGACCTTGCGGTTGAACGACGGGATCCGGCTCATGTGGTACGTCCGGTGCATGACCCAGGCCGGCCATCCGGTCATCTTGATCCCGTACACCTGGGCGACGCCCTTGTGCAGGCCGAGGCTCGCGACGCTGCCCACGTGCTTGTGCTTGTAGTTGACCGGCTCGCGGCCACGGATCACGGCCACGATGTTGTCGGCCATCTTGGCGGCCTGACGCACCGCGTGCTGCGCGCTCGGCGAGCAGAAGTTACCCGGCTCCTTGGTGAGGTCCGGCACAGCGGCGCAGTCGCCGGCGCTCCACGCGCCCTCGACCAACCGGTCGCCGTCGACCACCTGGAGAGTGGGCAGGCAGGTGATCCGCCGACGGTCGTCGCGGGGGAAGTCCGTCGCGTCCAGCATCGGCGACGGCTTCACGCCGGCCGTCCAGACGATCGTGTCGGACCGGAAGCTGTCCCCGTCGGAGAGCTTGACCAGCCCGTCGACGCAGGACTCGAGCCGGGTGTCCAGCCGGATGTCCATGTTGCGCTTCAGCAGCTGCTGGACGGTGTACGCGCCCATGTCCCGGTCGACCTCGGGCAGCACCCGCTGGGTCGCCTCGACCAGCACCCAGCGCACCTCGTCCTGCTTCAGCTCCGGGTAGTAGCGCAGGGCGTCGCGAGCCATGTCCTCCATCTCGGCGAGCGCCTCGATGCCGGCGTACCCACCGCCGACGAAGGTGAAGGTCAGCGCGGAACGGCGGACGTCCGGATCCGGCGTGGCGGCCGCCACGTCGAGCCGGTCCAGTACGTGGTTGCGCAGGTAGATCGCCTCGCCGATGGTCTTGAACCCGATGCCCTGCTCGTGCAGGCCGGGAATCGGCAGGGTGCGGGAGACCGACCCCGGGGCGACGACCACGTGGTCGTACGGGATCTCCCGGGCCGGGCCGCTGATCGGCTGGACGGTGGCCACCTTGCGGTCGTGCTCGATCCGCGTGACCGTGCCGGCCACCATCTTGCACCGCTTCAACTCGCGGCGCAGCGGCACCACGGAGTGCCGTGGGGAGATGTTGCCCGCCGCGGCCTCCGGCAGGAACGGCTGATAGGTCATGTGTGGCTGGGGGTCCACCACCATGACCTCAGCCTCACGGGAGCTGAGCTTCTTCGACAGGCGCAGCGCCGCGTAGAGACCGACGTGCCCGGCACCAACCACAAGGATCCGCTTCGGATTCACGTTGTCTATCATTCCCCGGCCGGCTCGGGTAATCCCGCTCGCGCCCCCCATCTGTGACGGAGCACAACCCATGTGACCTGCGTAACCCTCCTGTCGCAGTGGTCACCGGCGCCGCAGGAGCCAGCCCAGTAGCCCTGCGGTCCCCACCGCCACCACCAGCCCCAGCAGTGTCACCCACTGGTAGCCGCTGTCCCCACCCATGCCAGCGGCCTGCAACAAGAGCACCCCCAGCACCGCGCTGCCCAGCAGGACGGCAGCCGCCCGCAGCAACCACCGGGTGATCAACTCGGGGTCCACCACCGCGTCGTAGGGCAGCAGTGCGGCGAGCGCGCAGAGGGTGTGCCCCAGGTAGAGCAGGGCGGCGACGGCGAGCAGTCGCCAGAGGGCGACCGGGCGGCCGTACCCGTCGGTGGCCAGCAGCCAGCCGCCGACGGTGACCAGGGCCGTGAAGGTCGCCCAGATCCGGCGCGGACCGAAGGCGGGCAACAGTGCGGCGACCGCCAGGAAGAGGAGCGGCCGACCGGACAGCACCTCGGCGGGAAAGGCCAGGGCGAACCCGGCAAACACGATGACGAAGATCCCGGCCCGAACCAGCAGCGGGGCGACGCTGACGCGGGCCACGGCGTTCTTGGCGGCCCGAGCCCGCCCGGTCACCACGTCGATCATCTGCCACCAACCCTCGGAGCGGTCGCCAACCGGGCCACGTCCCGCAACACCAGGTCCAGGCTGCCGGCACCGGCCCAACGCACCACCGGTACGCCGTGCTCCCGGAGCTGCCCGATCATGACGTCACGATCCAGGCGCCACAGCCGGTACGCCACCTCGGCCCAGCCCCGGTCCTTCGGCGACGGCAGATCGGTCGGCAGGGTGTCGACGGCCACCACGAACCGCCCGGCGCGGGCCAGCCGGGCGAGCATCTGCGCCGACCGTTCGTCCAGTAGTGGAGTCAGCACCACCACCAACGCGTCCGAGGAGAGCAGTTGCGGACCGAAGACCTGGTCGTACGGCTCGTGCGAGGACGGGTGGACCCGGACGTCGAGCAGCCACTCCAGGACGGTCAGGTACTGCCGACGCCCGGCGGCCGGACGCAGCCGGCGAGCTGCCGGCCCGTACTCCAGCAGCGACACCCGGTCGCCGCGGTGCAGGTAGTGCTCGGCGATCGCGGCAGTGGCCCGGACTGTGGTGTCCAGCACCGAGGCGGCGCCACTCACCCCGCCGGAGCGGCCGGCCTCGGCGAGCACGTCGAGCAACACCACCACCTCGGCGTCGCGGTCGGAGAGCGTGGCGGCCACGTGCAACTGCCGGGCCCGCAACGACACCCGCCAGTCGATGCGACGCAGCCGGTCCCCGGGGCCGAAGCGCCGTACGCCGGCCAACTCGCCGCCCTCGCCGGGCCGGCGGGAGTGGTGCGCCCCGACCAGGCCGGCGGCGCGGGGCATCGCCTCGACCGCCTCGAACGGCTCGGTACGCGGGTAGACCCGCACCCGGACCGGCTCGGTGATCACCGCCCGGGAGACCAGCAGGCCGCCCGCCGTGGCGACCCGGGCACCGGCCGGACCCACCGGATGCCGGCCCCAGCGCAGGGCGTTGCCGGCCAGTTCGAGGTCCACCACGGCGCCGGTGGGCACCGACGTCACGAACGGCCGGTCGGCCACGGAACGGCGCGTGTTGGCCGGAACCGTCGCACCGGTCGCCGCAGTGGTGCTCGGCGGCGCATCCTCGACGGCATCGTTGCGGGCGAAGCCGGCCCGGACGATGCGCAGCCACGGCGACACGCGGGAACGCACCACCACCAGGTCGTAGTCGACCGTGTCCGGGTTGCCGACGCTCACCGCCGCCGTCACGTCGCCGCCCTCGACGAGCGGCCCGCCCTCACCCTGGGTGACCCACACCTGCGGCAGCGCGGTGGGCCGCCGACGCAGCGCGTACGCGGTGCCCAGCGCCAACGGGGCGGCCAGCACGATCAGGTCGACCCGGCCCAGCAGCACGCCCGCCACCAGCAGCAGGCCGGCGAGCAGCACCGCCCGACCGAGCGCCCGGGTGGGTGCCCAGCCGGCAGCCGGTTCCGGCTCGGTGGCCATCGGCACGGTCGGTCCGGTCATCAGTGCCGAGGCCCGCCCGCGGCGTAGCTGGGCAGCGCGCCACTCGCCGGGGCGGGAGTGGACTCCAGCACCTCACCGACCACGAACGCCGGGTCGACCCGGCGCAACCACATCTCCGGGCGCAGGGTGATCCGGTGGGCCAGCGCGGGAGCCGCCACCTCCTTGACGTCCTCCGGCACCACGTAGTCCCGTCCGCCGAACACCGCGCGGACCCGGGCCAGCAGCAGGAGCGCCAGCGAGCCGCGAGGCGAGGCACCGACCAGCACCGACGGGTGCTCACGGGTGGCCGCGGTGAGGGACACGATGTAGCGACCGATGGAGTCCTCCACCACCACGTCCTCCAGGGCGGCCTGCATGGCCCGCAGCGTGGCCGCATCGACCACCGCCTTGATGTCCGCCTCCTCGCGGCGACGGCTCATCCGGCGGCGGAGCACCTCCCACTCCTCCTCGTGCTGCGGATAACCGAAGGAGACCCGCAGCAGGAAACGGTCCAGCTGCGCCTCGGGCAGCGGGTACGTGCCCTCGTACTCGATGGGGTTGGCGGTGGCCAGCACGTGGAACGGTTCGTCCAGCTTGTAGGTCACGCCCTCCACCGAGACCTGCTTCTCCTGCATCGCCTCCAGCAGCGCGGACTGGGTCTTCGGCGGCGTCCGGTTGATCTCGTCGGCGAGCAGCAGGTTGGTGAAGACCGGCCCGGCCCGGAAGGTGAAGTCGCCGTTGCGCTGGTCGTAGAGGAACGAGCCGGTGACGTCGGCGGGGAGCAGGTCGGGGGTGAACTGCAACCGGCGGAAGTCCAGGCCCAACGCCTGGGCGAACGAGCGTGCGGTGAGCGTCTTGCCCAGCCCCGGCAGATCTTCGAGCAACACGTGACCGCCCGCCAGGATGCCGGCGAGGACCAGCTCCAACGCGTCCCGTTTGCCGACCACGACGGTGCCGACCGCGTCCAGGACCGCCCGAGCCAGGTGACCAACCTCGGCGGGGGCAATGCTCCGGTCCACGTCGTTCATCAGATTTTCTCCAGTTCGGCGACGATCACCGCGAGGTCGCGCGGCGACGGGGTGCGGTGAGGCGGGGTCTCCAGGAACGTCCACAGCCGGTCACCCAGCAGGACACGGGCGCGGGCCGGATCCGACTCGCGGGTGACGCCGTGCTTCAGGCGCATCCGCTCGTCGGCCAGTTCGCCGATCCGGGGCAGGACCACCCCGGTGAAACGTTCGGGTCGGGTCATGGACCAGTCCAGGGGCCATTCCCAGCGGTTGATCGCGGTGCGCAACGCGTCCCGGGCGCCCCAGTTGTAGCTGCCGTCGTCGTCACCCGTCCCGGCCCGGCCACCCGCCGGTGGCGGAGGTGGCGGCGCGAGCAGGGCGGTGACCCTGCGGATCGCCAGCACGGCGAGCACCCCGGCGATGAGCACCGGCAGCGAGACCTGGAGGCCGACCGCGCGCAGGCCGACGAGCAGCACCGCGACCACCGCGGCGGCCCACGCGATCGCGCGCACCACCGGCCCGGTCCGGGAACGGGGCTCCTGCGGGCCTCTGGGCGCGGCCTCCTCCTCGAACGCGAGCAGGTCGTCGATGCTGGTGCTGCTGCTCATGGGGTCACCACCGTGAGCTCTCCGCGCAGCCGGCGAAGTGCGGCGCGGGCCTGGTCGCGGGTGCGTTCGTCGACCGGTCGGGTCGCGTAGCGGGCCTCCCGGTAGACGTGCGCGAACTCGGCCAGCACGTCGGCGCTGACGATCGCCGGAACACCGGCCGCCGGGTCGCCGCGCAGCAGCCGGCTGACCAGGTCGGTGGGGGTGTCCCCGGCGAGCCGTGGCACACCGGCCGCGGCGGCGGCCTCCTCCAGGCGCACCCAGCAGGCGATCACCGCCACCCGGGGATCGGTGTCCCGGTCGTCGAGTTCCACCAGGCCCGCGTCGAGGGCGGCGGCCACCTCGCGGGCGGTGCCCTCGGCGGTACGCCGGGCCCGCTGCGCCGGCAGGGACCGGGTGGTGCGGCGCAGTGCGCCCCGGATCAGCACCCAGGTCAGGTAACCGAGGGCGGCGAGGATGGCCAGCCCGAGCAGGACCATCGCCACCTTGGCGATCCACTCCGGTATGTGTGCCTGGGTGGCCTCACCGGCATCACGCGGCTCGACCCGAATGGACGGTGACGGCTCGGCGGTCGGGTACTCGGGCACCCACGGAACGTTGTCCGCGGCCGGCGGGATCCGGCTGGCCCCGATCGACGAGTGGGCGGACGCCAACGCGGCACCAGCGAGCAGTGCGGCGATCGCGGCGACCGGCCACCACCGGCGAAGCAGGCCGAGTGCCGGGCGCAACACCCCCGGCTCGGCAGCCGCGAACGGCGTGGGGGGCTGTGTCCGGTCTGTCATCGCCACCGCCCCACGCGTGTCTCAGTCCACCCCGGCCAGCTGCTTAGCCTGGTCGAAGACGTCGTCCAGCATCCCTGGTGTCAGCCGCCCGGTGAAGGTGTTCTGCTGGCTGACGTGGTAGCAGCCCAGCAAGTCCGGAGCGTCCGTGCCGGACCAGTGTGCCCCATGACCGAACGCCGGTCGCGGGCTGGGCGGGCGCTGCCCGTACACCTGGCGAAGCACCGGCCACCACGCGGCCCAGGCGAACGCGCCAAGCGCGACGACGACACGCAGCGTGGGCCGGATGAGGGTGACCTCGCGGTGCAGCCAGGGTGCGCAGGTGTCCCGTTCCGGCGGGGTCGGTTTGTTGTCCGGCGGCGCACACCGCACGGCCGAGAAGATCCGCAGGTCCCGCAGGGTGAGCCCGTCGTCGGCGGCGACACTTGTCGGCTGGTTGGCCAGCCCGGCCCGGTGCAACGCGGCGAACAACACGTCACCGGACCGGTCACCGGTGAAGATCCGGCCCGTGCGGTTGCCGCCGTGCGCGGCGGGCGCCAGCCCGAGAATGGCGATCCGCGCGTCGCCGGTGCCGAAGCCCGGCACCGGTCGACCCCAGTACTCCTGGTCGCGGAAGGCGGCCCGGCGGGTGCGGGCCACCTCCTCCCGCCACTGGACCAACCGGGGGCAGGCGAAACAGTCGCTCACCGCCGCGTCCAGGTCGGCCAGGTCGGTCGCCCGCGCCGCGCGGGCGACCACCTGCTCGGGGGTACGCGACTCAGCCAAGCTTGGCCCGGAAGAGTTCCAGGGTGCGGGCCCAGGCGCTGGACGCGGCGCGCTGGTCGAACGCCTCCGGACGGTCGTCGTTGAAGAAGGCGTGCGAGGTGCCCGGATAGTCGTAGAGGTGGCAGTCGCCGCCGGCCTCCTCGATGGCCCGGCGGGCGGTCTGCACGCCCTCGGTGGCCGAGGTGCCGTCCTCTTCGGAGCAGTGGATGACCGCGGCCTTGCCGGCGTAGTCGGCCCAGTCGGGGCGCATCGACTCCCACGGCAGCACGGGATAGAAGCCGACGGTGGCGACGATCCGCTCGGAGATGGTGGCCGACCAGAGGGCGAGGCTGCCACCGGCGCAGAAGCCCACGGCGCCGACCTTGCCGGTGACCTCCGGCCGCCCGGCGAGATAGTCGGCCGCGCCGGCGATGTCCTTCGCCGCCTCGTCCATCCGCATCGCCATCAGCAACCGCTGCGCCTCGTCCGGCTCGCTTGTCGTCTCACCGTGGTAGAAGTCCGGGGCGAGGGCGACGAACCCGGCGTCGGCGAACCGCTCCGCGACCGACCGGATGTGCGGAACCAGGCCCCACCACTCCTGGATGACGATGACGGCGGGGCTGGCCATGCCACTGGCGGGTATCGCGAGATACCCCTCGCTCGTACCCCCGTTGCTGCGGTAGGTCACCATTTCGCCCATGGGCCGTCCTCCTAGCGGTCAGTCATCGTTGGCTGGTCGCCCAGTGGTCCTAGTGCCGGTAGCCTGCCATGCCGCGCCGCCCCCCGGGAAGACGCCGGAACAGTGGCATTCACCTCCCGTTCGCCCGCCGATGACCGCGGGTACGCCGACGGCGGCGGGTAGGCTCCCGCCGCCGTCAATGCTGATCTACCGCCGCGGTCAGGCCTTCTTGGTCAGGCAGAGCACGTAGCCCGTCTTGCCGGGCTTGATGCTGGAGTAGATGTACCCCTCTTCGCCCGGCTTGAAGAACTGCTCGCAGGCGGTGGGGGCCTTGGCCTGGGCCTCGGTCTGGTCGTCGACCCGACCGACCACGTTGTACGCCGCCTCGGTGGAGGTGCACTCGACGATCCTGGCGTTGGTGACCTTCTCCTGCTTGGTGCCGGTGACCTCGGGCAGCTTGGCGATGCAGTCACCGGCCTTGGCGTCCGCCGTCTCGTCCCTGTTGACCAGGTTGCCGATCGCCGAGACGACGCCGAACTTCAGGCCGGCGACGACGAGTACCGCGAGGATCGCGCCCACGATGCCGAGGGCCTTCACCGCACCGAACTTCTTCGCCTCCGGCTCAGCAGCCTCCGGCTCGCCCGACTCCGACCCGGTCGACTCCGCCTCGGCCGCACGCGGCTCGGCCGACTTCGGCTCGGCCGCTTGCGACTCGGGTGACTCCGGCTCGGCCGACTTCGGCTCGGCCGACGCCGACGCCGACTTCGACTCCTCCGACTCCGACCCGGCCGCACGCGGCTCGGTCGACTTCGACTCCAGCTTCGGCTCCGACTTCGGCTCGGTCGACTCCGGCTCGGTCGGACCCGACTCGGTCAGCTCCGACCCGGTCAGCTCCGACCCGGTCGACTTCGGCTCGGCGGGACGCGACACCCCCGCCTGCGGCTCGGCCGGCTGGGGCGTCTCGACGGCCGGCTCAGCTGGTGCACCATCGGAGGCGGGGGGCGTTGCGACCTGCTCTGGCACGGGGGTTCCTTCCGAGGGGTGGATGAGCAGACGACACCGTAACGATCATTGATTTCCGGTGTCGTCCCGCCCGCCTCGTCCGTTCAGTTATTTCCCACAGTCGCCCGCATGATCCAGTTCACACCGTCACTCAGCTCGTCGGGGTGGGGCTCGGCGTGCCGGCCGGTGTCGCGGTCGGGTCCGCCGAGGGCTCGTCGGTCGCCGTACCGCCTGCCGTCGGCGTGCTGGTCGGCGTGCGAGTCGGGTCCGCCGTCGGGGTGGTGGTCGGATCCGCCGGCGGCGAGCTGAACGCGGGCGGCGCCAGGTTGGGGTTGGACCCGGCCGGACCGCGAGGGCCGAAGGGCGCCCGGCCCACGCAGTACGGGTACGGCCGCAGCAGCGGGGCTCCGTAATCGTTGACCGGACCCTCACAGTCCGGGTAGCCGAGGCGGATCGGATTGCCGTCCTGGTCGAAGAGCCGGGCGTTCTCCACCAGCCGGCCCTCACCGTCGTAGACGAAGACGTCCCGGACCCGGCTGTACTGGCTGTCGACCGAGGTCTGGTCGTAGTAGTAGTCGTTGCCGTGCCGATTCTCGGCGTCGACAAGCCCGACGAGCGCGAAGACCACCAGCACCGCGCTGCCCACCTGCACGACCGATCGTGGCCAGCGGGTCAGCCGGGCGGAGCGGCGACCGAGCCAGATCGAGGCGAGGACGAAGCCGACCAGCATGAACAGGCCAGCCAGCAGCTCGCCACCGAAGCGGGGCAGCAGACCAATGCCGCCGCCGCTGCTGACCACGCTGACCAGCATCGCCGCCAGGTAGCCGCGCAGCACCCACCAGCCGGGGCGCAGCAGGCGGAGGAAGTCGCTGGCGTGCGCGTACCCCAGGGGTGGACCGAGCCGGGTGTCGATCGCGCTCAGCCGGCCGCGGGCCCGGACCAGCGCGGCGGCGACCCGCTGGTCGAGGTTGCGCCCACCGCCGCCCGGTGCGGCACCGGCCGCGGCGCGCAGCTCGGCCGCGTACGTCTCGGGCTCGCCCAGCCGCTCGACGAGGGTGCCCTCGGCCTCGGCGGCGACCTCGGTGAGGTGGTCAGCAAGATCCTCGGTCAGCTCGTCGCGTTGCGTGGGCGGCAGGTCGGCAAGGGCGGCCCGGACCCGCGCCACGTAGTCGGTGATCTCCTGCTCCGTGACGGTCATGCCGCCAACCCCCGATCGTCGAGCAGAGTGTCCATTGTGGTGGCGAACGAGCGCCAGAGCTTGCCGGAGCGGGTCAACTGGTCACGCCCCGCGGCGTTGAGTGAGTAGTACTTGCGGTGCGGCCCGGATTCGCTCGGCACCACGTAGGTGGTGAGCAGGCCGGCGGCGAAGAGGCGGCGCAGCGTCCCGTAGACCGAGGCGTCTCCGACCTCTTCCAGGCCGGCCTCACGCAACCGGCGCAGGATGTCGTAACCGTAACCGTCCTCCTCCCGGAGCACGGCCAGGACGGCCATGTCGAGCACGCCCTTCAGCAACTGTGTGGTGTCCACGCAATGCACACTACTGTGCATTGCGAAGTACCGTCAATGATCTCGCCCCGACACGCGGGGCGCGAGCGGGCGTGATCGACTCGGCTTTCAGGAAACCGGGGCGTCCCGGCGACCCGGACACCGCGACTTCAACGAGGACGAGTTGATCAGGTGGCTGGCTGGAGACTCCAGGCGATGCCGTCGAGGATGTCGTGCTCGGAGGCGACCACCGACGGCATCCCGGCCCGCTCCATGATCACGCGGAGCACGAGGGCGCCCGCGCCGATCACGTCGGCCCGGCCCGGGTGCATCACCGGAATCGCCAACCGCTGCGCACGGGTCTGGCCCAGCAGATCCGCGGTCACCCGGGCCACCGCCTCGTACGACACCCGGGCGTGGTGGATGCGCTCCGGGTCGTACTCCCGCAGGCCCTGGGCGATGGCGACCACGGTGGTGACCGACCCGGCGAGGCCGACCAGGGTGGCCGCCTCGCGGCCGGGCACCACGGCGAGCGCCCGGTCCACCGCCGCCGCGATGTCGGCCTGCGCCGCCGCGACCTGCTCGGACGTCGGCGGGTCGCCGGGCAGGTGCCGCTCGGTCATCCGGACACAACCGATGTCCACGGAGATCGCCGCGCGCACGCCGTCGGCCCGGTCACCGACCACGAACTCGGTCGAGCCGCCACCGATGTCGACGACCAGGAACGGCTCCTTCGCGTCGGCCGGCAGGCCGCGCACCGCGCCGGTGAACGACAGCCGGGCCTCCTCGTCGCCGGTGACGACCTCGGGCGCGACGCCGAGGGTGCTCCGCACCATCTCGGTGAAGTCGTCGGCGTTGGCGGCGTCCCGGGAGGCCGAGGTGGCACACATGCGAACCCGCTGTGCGCCCAGCTTCTCGATGTCCGCCGCGTACGACGACAGCGCCACTCGGGTCCGTTCGATCGCCTCCGGCGCCAACCGGCCGGTGCGGTCCACACCCTGGCCGAGCCGGACGATCTCCATCCGCCGGGTCAGGTCGACAAGCGGCGCCGGCGACCCGGTGGACTCCTCGGGCAGGTCGGCGACGAGCAGTCGGATCGAGTTGGTCCCGCAGTCGATGGCCGCCACACGCGTCGTCACGGCAGCAACCTTACGGCAGGACGGGCGGGCGCCCCGCCGCTTGCCGGATGGCCGAGCCGCCGGACGAGCCGCTCGACAACTCCGCGCCGAGCGCGGTCAGGTGGTGCCGAACCGCCCCGCCCTCGCGTTCGCTGGCCACCAGCCCGGCAGAGCGCAGCGCGGTGGCGTGTTCCGAGGCCGAGGAGAGGCTGATCCCGACGGCGCGCGACAGCACGGTGGTGGTCATCCCGCCCTCGTTCGCCAGCCGGCGCAGCACCAGCGCCCGGGTGGCGCCGAGCAGCCGACCGAGGGAATCGCCCTCGGTGGTGGCCCCGAGCGTGGGCAGCACCGTCGGATAGACGAGCAGGATCGGGTGACCGGGCTGCACCAGCACCCGGGGGCGGGGTCCGGCCAGCGGGGAGGGCAGCAGGATCAGCCCGTGGCCGGTGCCGGGCAGCTCCCCACTCCACCACGTCCGCACCTCCAGCACCGGCTCCCGCCACCGGATCGCCGGGTGCAACCCCGCGAGGAGGCCGTCCAGGCCATGCTGCGCCAGCCGTTGGCTGGCACAGGTCACCTGCTGGCGGTACGCGGACGTCAGATCCGGCCAGAGCGGTGCCAGGACCGCCTCGAACCAGGTGCGGACGGCCCCGCCGAACAGGTCCAACACCTCCGGATCGGCAGCCGCGAACCGCCGCCGCAGCGGGGAAGTGGCCACCTGCGCGTACGCCTCGATGGTCTCGACGCGGATCCGCTCCGCGGGGGTGGCCCGAATCGCGTCCAGGCCGGCCTCGACCGACTCCAGGCCGGACAGTGGGGTGACGAAGTCCGGCAGCCGCCCCCGGGCGGGCAGCAGGTGCCGCAGCGTCGCGGTGGCAGCCTGCGCGTCGCCCGTGCCCTCCACCGCCGCCGCCCGCTCGGCCAACGTCGGTGCCATCGCCGCGACCGTCGGGTCCCGCAGCCACTGGCCAGCCAGCAGTGCGGTGCCGACCGGGTGCAGCCGGTCGGCGAACCGCACCCGGCAGAGGTCGGCCGGCCCGAGGTGGAGACGAAGCATGAGGGACAGCCTGCCTCCCTTCGCCCAGGGCCGAAAGGGTTGATCGGTGAGCGGGCCGCCTCCAGAGTGGACCGCAGGTCTACGGGGGGTGGCCGAAGTGCGGCGAGTGATGGCGGTGTTAACGGGGCTCTGCCTCATTGTCATGGTTGCGGCTTGCGGTGAGCGGGGGCGGCCCGCGCCGGCCCCGCCCTCCGCGTCCAGCGAACCCCTGACCGCAGGCGACCACGACCTCACCCTGAGCCACAACGGCCAGGACCGCACCTACCTGCTGCACGCACCATCCGGGTACGACCCGAGCCGGTCGCCCGCGCTGGTCATCGCGCTGCACTTCTATCCCGGCAGCGCCACCGGCATCCAGGAGCTGGCCGGCCTGGACGCGAAGGCCGACAAGGACAACGTGCTGGTGGCCTACCCCGACGGGGTGAGCGGCGGCTTCAACGCGCTGGTCTGCTGCGGCAGCGCGGACGACGTCGGCTTCCTCACCGCCCTCACCGACCACCTGGTGCGGACCTGGCACGCGGACCCGAACCGGGTCTTCCTCACCGGCATCTCGAACGGCGGCGACATGAGCTTCCGGGCGGCGGTGGAGAGCACCGGCACGTTCGCCGCGATCGGGGTGGTCAGCGGTGGGTACAGCGGAAAACTGACCACGGCCGAGAGTTACGTGCCGAAGAGCCCGGTCTCCGTGATCACCTTCATCGGCGGCCAGGACCAGTACGCCTCGACGTTCCAGACCGGCATCAAGACCTGGCAGCAGCGGCTCTCCTGCCGGCCGAGCCCGAAGGCGTCCGGGGTGCCGGGCGTGACGCACACGGTGGCGAGCTGCGCGAACGGCAGCGAGGTCAGCGTCTACACCCTGCCCGAGATGGGCCACAGTTGGCCGGGGGCGACGATCGGGTCGCTCGCCGCCTCCTCCGCGGGGCTGTCGGCCACCGACCTGATGTGGGAGTTCTTCGCCGCGCACCCCCGCAAGGCCTGACCTACAGGCGCAGCAGCATCCGGGTGTTGCCCAGCGTGTTCGGCTTGACCCGCTCCAGGTCCAGGAACTCCGCGACACCCTCGTCGTACGAGCGCAGCAGCTGCTCGTACACCGGTTGCGGCACCGGTGCGCCGTCGATCTCCTGGAAACCGAACGCGCCGAAGAACTGCGTCTCGAAGGTGAGCACGAAGATCCGGGCCACCCCCAACTCCCGGGCCGCGTCGATCAACTCGCCGACCAGTCGGTGCCCGATGCGCCGGCCCCGACAGACCGGATCCACCGCGACCGTGCGGATCTCGGCCAGGTCCTCCCACATGACGTGCAGCGCGCCGCAGCCCACCACCGTGCCGTCGGAGGGGTGGACCGCCACCCGGAACTCCTGCACCTGCTCGTAGAGGGTGACCGTCGCCTTGCTCAGCAGCCGCCGGTCGTTGGTGTAGGTGTCGACGAGCCGCCGGATGCCCCGCACGTCCCCGGTGCGGGCCCGCCGCACCACGATCTGACTCTCGGGTGCCGAGGACCCGGCCGGCGCGCTCATTCGCCCGCCGGGACGTCCACGCACGGACCGGCCGCCCACCAGGGCTCGACCAGCTCCAACGTCTCGTCACCGAACGGGTTGACGCCGGGGCCGGCACCCAGCGCGTGCCCCAGGTGCACGTGCAGGCACTTCACCCGGCCCGGCATCCCGCCGGCCGAGATACCGGCGATCTCCGACACCTCGCCGATGGCCTCGCGGCGGGCGAGGTAGTCCTCGTGCGCGGCACGGTAGTGGGCGGCCAACTCGGGATCCGTCGTCAGCCGGTCCGCCATCTCCTTCATCAGCCCCGCCGACTCCAGCCGGCTGCACGCCGCCGTGGCCCGGGGACAGGTCAGGTAGTAGAGCGTCGGGAATGGCGTGCCGTCGGAGAGACGGGGAGTCGTCTCCACCACGTCCGGGAGCCCGCACGGGCACCGGTGGGCCACCGCCCGGGTGCCCCGGGGCGTGCGGCCGAGCTGCGCGGCCACCGCGGCCAGGTCGGCCTCGGTGGCCGGCTCGCGCTGCGGCGGAGGTACGGAATCCGCCGCCGGCTTCGACGGTGGTACGACAGTCACGGTGCCCATCTCTCCTGGTGCGCTGGTCGGTGGATCACTTACCCGGTTGCTGGCTGTCCGCCGCCCGCACGCTCGACCAGAGCGTGTCATACCAGGTCACCGGCCCGGTCGGGGCGGCCGCTCCGGCCGACTTCCCGGCGTCCCGGGCGGCACCCTCCGCGTCGTGCAGCACCACCATCATCTTCTCGCCCGGGGAGCCCATGAAGAACCGCTCCCGGGCCTGCGTCTTGATGTACTCCTCGTCGTTCCAGTTGGCGGCCTCGGCGGCGAGCTTGGCGATCTCCGCCTCCTGCGCCTCCTGGGCCGCCTCCATCCGCTCGATGTCGGCCTGCTGGTCCAGGTAGACCCGGACCGGGTACGTGTAGGCCAGCGCGAGCGCGATCAGGACCGCGAAGAGCACGGTGGCCCGACCGGTGAAGCGACGGGGGTGGGGTGCGGCGAGCCGCTTGACGGAACCACCGGCGGCGGTACGCCGAGCGGCGGCCGGACGATTCGCGGAGCGCACGCCGTCGGCGCCCCGGGACGCGCCCGGAGCCCGACCAGCGGTGCCGCGCGGCTCGGCGCGTACGCCGGCCTCGCGGACCGATCCCCGCGTGGCCCGGCCACCACCCGGCCGGCCGGACTGACCCGGCCGGCGGGTGGGACGCTGACCACCCGGTGTGCGGCGCTGCTGCATCGTCACACCCCTCCCCCGAGGCTTCCCGTGCTCAGGCCGAACGGTAGCGCGGGAACGCGCCGGCGCCGGCGTAGCGCGCCGCGTCGGCCAGCTCCTCCTCGATCCGGAGCAACTGGTTGTACTTCGCGACGCGGTCCGAGCGGGCCGGAGCGCCGGTCTTGATCTGACCGCAGCCGGTGGCCACCGCCAGGTCGGCGATGGTGGTGTCCTCGGTCTCGCCGGAGCGGTGGCTCATCATGCACTTGAAACCGGCCCGGTGCGCCAGGTCCACCGCGTCCAGGGTCTCGGTCAGCGAACCGATCTGGTTGACCTTGACCAGGACCGCGTTCGCCGACTTCTCCGCGATGCCCCGGGCGATGCGCTGCGGGTTGGTCACGAACAGGTCGTCACCGACGATCTGCACCCGGTCGCCGATCGAGGCGGTCAGCGTCTGCCAACCACTCCAGTCGTCCTCCGCCAGCGGGTCCTCGATCGACACGATCGGGTAGTCACCGGCCAGCTTGGTGTAGTAGTTGCTCATCTCCTCGGCGGACTTCGCGGCACCCTCGAACGTGTAGGTGCCGTTGTCGAAGAACTCCGTGGCCGCCACGTCGAGCGCGAACACGATGTCGGTGCCGAGCCGGTAACCGGCCTTCTCGACCGCCTCGGCGATCAGGTCCAGGGCTGCCGCGTTGGTCGGCAGGTTCGGCGCGAAGCCACCCTCGTCGCCGAGCCCGGTCGACAGGCCCTTCTTCTTCAGCACCGACTTCAGCGCGTGGTAGACCTCGGCGCCCGAGCGCAGCGCCTCCCGGAAGGTGGGCGCACCGATCGGCGCGACCATGAACTCCTGGATGTCGACGTTCGAGTCGGCGTGCGCGCCACCGTTGAGGATGTTCATCATCGGCACCGGCAGGAGGTGGGCGTTCGGGCCCCCCAGGTAACGGAAGAGGCTCAGCTCGGCGCTGCCGGCAGCGGCCTTCGCCACCGCCAGGGAGACCCCGAGGATGGCGTTCGCGCCCAGCTCCGACTTGCTGTCGGTGCCGTCGATGTCGAGCATCTTCTGGTCGATCAGCCGCTGCTCGCTGGCCTCGTACCCGATGATCTGGTCGACGATCTTGTCTTCGACGTTGGAGACCGCCTTCTCCACGCCCTTGCCCTGGTAGCGGTCGGCGTCACCGTCGCGCAGCTCGATCGCCTCGAAGGCGCCGGTGGAGGCGCCGGAGGGCACGGCGGCGCGGGCGACCGTGCCGTCGTCCAGGCCGACCTCGACCTCGACCGTGGGGTTGCCCCGCGAGTCGAGAATCTCCCGGGCGACGATTCCCTCGATGGTTGCCACTAAGTCGCTCCTCGTTGTTGTGATCCGGTCCGTGGGTGGGCCGCGACGGTGCGGCTGAGGCAGGTGTTGAACGCAGCGTATCGGGCCGCGCGAACGGGCACGGCGTCGCCCGCGCACCCGAGTCGCCCCGCGTTGACGGACATTCCCGGATTTCCGGGCGTCAACCGGCAACGGGTTTGCGCTGCGCGGACCAGATCCACCAGGCTGGTCGCCATGCCCGCCGCCTCGACCACTCTCCGCATGCTCGCCGTGTCGGTCATCGCGTCGCTCACGGTCACCGGCTGTCAGACATTCGAGGACGCCGGTGTCGCCATGGGTCGCTCGGAACTCGTCAACGACCTCGCCGCCCGGCTCGACCGGGCGCTGGAGTTGACCTACTCAGCCGACTACCAACTCCCGGGCGGCCAGCGCGCCGCCATCGTGCAGGCGCAGGACCCGGCCAGGTCCGCGTACACCTACCCGGGCGGGCGACTCACCGTCACCCCGGAGGCCATCACCAGGTGTACGACCACCGGCGCCCGCCCCGAGTGCACGGTGCTCGCCCCGCCCACCCCGGGCAGCAAACCCACGGTGACACTCTTCGGCGAGGCCAACCGCCAGGGCCTCGTCACCCCGCCGGTGGTGGTCGGGCTGCTGACCGCCGCCGCGCTCGACCCGCAGGCGGTCATCAGGCAGAGCGACACCACGGTCGCGGGGCACCACGCCGCCTGCGTCGAGGTGCAGAGCTCGTCCGGCGACTTCACCGCCTGCGTGACCACCGAGGGTGTGCTCGGCAGCTTCGTCGGGCCGGTCGACGGCAAGCCGATGGACCTGGCGCTGAGCCGTTACTCCGCGACCGTCGACACGGGCGCGTTCGACCCGCCCACCGGCGCCGGTGTCGTGGACCGTCGCCCCGCCGGCTCGTGACCGACCGGACGGCTGGGCCCACGCCAGGGCGCGGCGGTGCCACGTCCGCGGCACCGCACGACGGGCCGGCAGCCACCGCACCCTCATCCAGCGCACCGCACGACGGGCCGGCGGCCACCGCACCCGCCAGCGGACCCACGTCCAGCGCACCGCCCGGCGGGTTTCGGCCGGGGGCCGACCGGAGCCGGCCGCCGGCCCCCGGTGACCTGGCCCTGCCGGTGACCGGGACGAAGCTGCTGACCGGCACCGACGGCCGACCGCTGCGGGTGGTCGACCTGCCCGCCGACACCGACTGGGTGCCGCTGGGCACCCTCGACGGCACACCCGCGTGGGCCACCGACCTGTCCACCGCCGACGGTCTGCCCGGCCGGGCGCGCGGCTGGGCCTCGCTCGCCGCCGAGGTGCCAGAGCCACACGCCACGCTCGCCGGCCGGGCGTTGGCGGTGCTGACGTGGCGGCGTACCCACCGGTGGTGCGGTGCCTGCCGTGCCGAGCTGACCGACCTGCCCGGCGAGACCGCCCGACGATGCCCCGACTGCGACCTGTACGTGCCGATGCAGCTCTCCGCCGCGGTGCTGGTGGCGATCACCCGGCCGGGCCCGGTCGGTCACGCAGACGAGCTGCTGCTGGTCCGGCACGCGAACGGGCCGACCGGGCTGTGGGCACTGGTGGCTGGCTTCGTCGAGGCTGGCGAGACACTGGAGGCGGCGGTGCACCGGGAGGTTGGCGAGGAGGTCCGGCTGTCCGTGGACGACCTGGCCTACTTCGGCAGTCAGCCGTGGGCGATCTCCGGCCCCGGTGTGCTGCTCGCCGGGTTCACCGCCCGTGCCGCGGACCCGCACGCCGAACCAGTGGTCGACGGCGAGGAACTGACCCAGGCTCGGTGGTTCGGCCTGGACGCGCTGCCGGCGGAACTGCCGTCCGCGTACTCCATCTCGCGCTGGCTGATCGACGCGTCGGTGACCGCCCGGCGGCGCTGACCCGCGCGCTGCGCGGCGGGTCTAGATCGCCAGGAGGGTTCTCAGGTGGCGCGGGGGCGGGCAGTCGTGGGCGAGCATGGCGTCGTGCCAGTCGCGGACCGACACGCCGTCCGGGCGGGCGGCGGCGATCTCGGCGACCTCGCTGTAGCCGACGAAGTAGGTGGAGAGCTGGGTGGAGGTGAGCAACGAACGGCGCCACTTGCCGGCCGCCTCGCCCTCCTCCTGGAAGCCGCGCCCGGTCATCAACGCCATCGCCTCGGCCTCGGACAGGTCCTCGGCGTGCACCAGCTGGTCGAGCAGCGCGTTGATGGTCATCCGCAGTTGCATCTTGAGCTGCTGCAACCGCACCGGCAGGCCGCCGAAACCGAGCCCCACCATCAGCTCCTCCGCGTACACCGCCCAGCCCTCGATGAACGGGCCGGACTCGGCCAGTGCCCGGACCCGGGTGCCGCCGACGTAGCGGCGGGCGTGCGCGAGCTGGAGGAAGTGCCCCGGCATCGCCTCGTGCACGGTCAGATTCTTGATCATGTGGTCGTTGTACTCGCGGTAGAACGACTCGACCCGGTGCGCCGGCCAGTCCGACGGGGTGGGCGAGATGCAGTAGAAGGTGGGCACGTCCGCGGTCTCCAGCGGGCCGGGCGAGTCGCAGTAGGCCACCGCCACACCACGCGCGAACTCCGGCATCTCCTGGATCACGCACGTGTCGTCGACGAGCGTGACCAGGTCGTGGGCGCGGACGAAGTCGGTGGCGTCGTCCAGGGTCACGCCGGCCAGCTCGACGATGGTCGCGTCGTCCGGGTGCTCGGCGGCGAGCAGGTCCAGCGCCTGGCGTACCGCCGCGTCGTCGGCCCGACCGCCGACCAGCTCGACGGCCGCCTCGCGGATCTCGGCGGTGACCCGGTCCAGGTTGGCCCAGGCGCGGCGCTGGATCTCGGCGGCGCCCAGCTCGGTGTCCAGGGTGTGCCAGAGGCGGGCCTCCCAGCGACGTCGGCCCAGTCGCGGGTCACGGCCGGGGCCGGTGTCGGCGGCCAGGCCGGCCCGCAGCCAGGCGACGAACTCCTCAAGCGCGGCGATCGCCGCGGTCGCCGCCGGCTCGACCCGGTCAAGCTGGCTCGGCGCCTGGGCGAGCAGCGCCGGCAGCTCGTCGCGGATCAGCGCCGCCGTGCCGGTGAACTGCCCGACCGCCGTCTCCGCGTGGATCCGCGGCATGTCCCGCAGCGTCGCACGGGCGGTGGCGAGAGCGTCAGGTACGGCGGCGAGCCGGCCGGCCAGTTGGGTCAGCCGCACCTCCGCCGGGGCGTACGGGCGGGCGAGCAGCGGATGCAGCAGTGGGCCGGGGTTGTGGCGCAACGGATCCCACTCGTGCGACCGGATCTCGGTCAGCTCGAACAGCTCCCGATCCACGAATGAGGTGAGCAGCGCGTGGTCGACCTGCTCGTCGACGTCGAGCGAGTCCGGATCCAGTTCGGACAGCGCGTTGGCCGCGTCGGAGAGCATCGCCCGATCGGCCGTGAGCGCGTCGGCGGAGAGATCCGGCAGCCGGTCGTCGAACCGGTGATCCCCCGCCGAGGTGGCAACCCCCGGCCGCGACTCCAGCAGAGCCTCGACAACCCGCTCAGCCAATACCCCAAACGCTTCCACCGGCCCACCCTACCGACCGGGCCCGTTGACCTCGGTTGATCATGAAGTTATTGCCATCCACCTCGGCGTGTCGCGGCAATAACTCCATGATCAACGTGGGTCTGCGGGTGGGGCGGCGGGTGGGGGTGGGGGTGGGGCGGCGGGTGGGGGGTTGGGTTTGGGTTTGGGTTCGGTTTTGCGGATGGTTTCGGCATGGGCGAGGGTGGTGCGGCGGAGGGCTGCTTCGGGGTCGATTCCTGCCTCGCGGGCCGCCGCGACCGCGGCCAGCAGGCTGGCGCCGAGTCTCGCTTCGGCGGCCACCTCGGCGTCGGCCACCGGGAGTGGGACCTCGATGCCTCGGCGACCGGCGCGGTCCAGGATCTGCGCGGCCAGGGCCAGCGCGGGCTGGCTCAGGGCCACACCGTCCAGCGCCGAACTCCGCGCTTTCTCCGCGCGCTTGATCCGCTCCCAGTTCTCGGTGATCTCCTCCAGGGTGCCCGCCTCCGCCCCGGCGAAGACGTGCGGGTTACGCCGGATCATCTTGTCGACCAGGCCACCCGCCACGTCGTCGATGCTCCACCGCTCGTCCTCGGGCAACTCCTCGGCGAGCCGCGCGTGCAGGACCACCTGCAACAGGACGTCGCCCAACTCCTCGCGCAGCGCGTCGGTGTCGTCGGCGCTGATCGCGTCGTACGCCTCGTAGCTCTCCTCCAGCAGATAACCCGCGAGGCTGCGGTGCGTCTGGGCCCTCTTCCACGGGTCACCGCCCGGCGAGGCCAGCCGGTCCAACACGGCCACCGCGTCGAGCAGCCGGGCGCCCGGCGGGTCCCACGAGCCGTACATCAGCTCCATCTCGGCCAGCCCCGGCTGCCGGGCCAGCCGCAGACCCAACTCCCGGGCCAGCGCCTCGTCGCCCGCCGGGCCGGCCAGCCACACCACCGTGCCGTGCGTCGCCACCGCATCCAGCAGCGGCTGCGTCGCCGGACCGTCCACAACTGTCACCTCGGCGCCCGCCTGGCGCACGGCGGTGGTCATCTCGCTCTCCGCACCCGTCAACACCGGGTGCTGGCGTACGACGTCCCAGGCCGCGGAGGTCAGCAGGCCGGCCGGGAGCCGGGGTGAGGTGACCAGCAGGACGATCCGTGCCGTCATGCTCAGCTGGCCGTGCCCTCGGTGCCCGGGCCGGCGTCGGGGCCAGCGCCTGGGCCGGCGTCCGGGTCAGCGGTAGACCGCACGGGCTCCGGGGTGGAGATGTCGGTGACCGGGCCGTCCTCGTTGATGAACGGCAGCGAATAGAAGATCAGCGACTGACCGTTACTCACCACCGACGGCACCCCGACCGCCCGGTAGCGCGGGTTGATCGACACGTCGACCAGATCGGCCTCCGCCTCCAGAGCGGCACTGAGGGCGGTGGCGCTGCGCACGAAGCCACCGTCGCCGAACGCCTTGCGGACATCGGCCACCGACATGCCGCCGTCGATCGCCCCGGCCTTCGCGAGGGCGTTGTAGACGGCCATCAGCGAGTCGTCGCTCAGCTCGGCCGGCGGGAGCTGCTGGTTGAGCACCTGAAGCATGTCGATCCACTCGCCCCAGAGCGTGGCGTACTCGGTGGTGGCCGGCACCCGCAGGTTCTGTTCGAGCTGCTGCGGGGTGATCTCGTCGGGCACCTGCACGTTCTTCGCCGCCACGACCCGCTTGCCCAGATCCAGGCTGACCAGCAGGTCGACCACGTCCTGGCGAGTGATCTTCGAGCGCAACTGCTCCGGCGACGGCGTCGCACCCGCCTGGACCGCCTGCTGCCGGACCGTCTCGCCGTACTTCGCCTGCACGTCGGCGTAGATCGCGTCGACCCGATCCAGTGAATAGGTGGTGTCACCGACATACGCGGCGACGTCCGGCGCGGACCTGCCGCAGGCAGCGAGGGAAAGGACACCCAGGGCCGCGACGCTGGCGGCGGCGATCACACGGCGAGCACGCATGCCCGTCACTCTCTCATGCCCACGTCCGTGCGGTGACGGCCCCCACCGCACACCGACCTCCGCCGCACCCGCCGCACGCTGGCTCCCGCCCCCGCTGGCTCCCGCCGCACGTTGACTCCCGCCCCCGCTGGCTCCGGCTCCCGCCGCACGCTGGCTCCCGCCTCAGCCCGCCGCGACGGCGAGCGGGGCGGGAGCACCCAGCACATCGGAGAGCAACTGCGCGCACCACTGGAGCAGCGCCTGATCACGCAACGGCTCGCCACCGACCCGACGGGTGCTCGGGCGGGGCACGCTGACCTGGTCGGTGGCCTGCTTGTAGACGGCGTCCGGGTGGTAGCGCTTGAGCCGCATCTGCTTGGAATCCGGCAACGGCAGCGGGCCGAACCGCACGTGCTTGCCCTGCATGGACACGTCGGTCAGGCCGTACCGGCGGGCCAGCAGGCGGAACCGCGCCACCTCCACCAGGTTCTGCACGGGTGCCGGCGGCTCGCCGTACCGGTCGGTCATCTCGGCGATCACCTCGGTCAGCCGCTCCTCGTCGCGCGCCTCGGCCAACTTGCGGTACATCTCCAGGCGCAGCCGCTCCACGCTCACGTAGTCGTGCGGCAGGTGCGCGTCGATCGGCAGATCGATCTTGACGTCGGGCTCGTCCTCCGACCGCTCACCCTTGAACGCGGAGACCGCCTCGCCGACCATCCGCACGTACAGGTCGAAGCCGACACCCTCGATGTGCCCGGACTGCTCGCCGCCGAGCAGGTTGCCGGCGCCCCGGATCTCCAGGTCCTTCATCGCCACGTACATGCCGGCGCCCAGCTCGGTGTGCTGGGCGATGGTCGCCAGCCGCTCGTGGGCGTGCTCGGTGAGCGGCTTCTCCGGCGGGTAGAGGAAGTACGCGTACGCCCGCTCGCGGCCCCGGCCGACCCGGCCACGGATCTGGTGCAACTGGGCCAGGCCGAGCAGGTCGGCACGCTCCACGATCAGCGTGTTGGCGTTCGGGATGTCGATGCCCGACTCGACGATCGTGGTGCAGACCAGGACGTCGAACTCCTTCTCCCAGAAGCCGACCATGACCTTCTCCAGGGCGTCCTCACCCATCTGGCCGTGCGCCACCGCGACCCGCGCCTCCGGCACCAACTCCCGCAGTCGCCGCGCCGCCCGGTCGATCGACTCGACCCGGTTGTGCAGGTAGAAGACCTGCCCGTCGCGCAGCAACTCGCGGTGGATGGACGCGGCCACCTGCCGGTCGTCCTGCGCGCCGACGAAGGTGAGCACCGGGTGCCGCTCCTCCGGCGGGGTGGCGATCGTGGACATCTCCCGGATGCCGGTGATCGCCATCTCCAGGGTCCGTGGGATCGGGGTGGCCGACATGCTCAGCACGTCGACAGACGCGCGCAGCGTCTTCAGGTGCTCCTTGTGCTCGACACCGAAACGCTGCTCCTCGTCGACGATCACCAGCCCGAGCTGCTTGAACCTGGTGGCCGTCTGCAACAGCCGATGGGTGCCGATCACGATGTCGACGGTGCCGTCGGCGACCATCTCCAGCGTCCGCTCGGTCTCCTTCGGGGTCTGGAACCGCGACAGCTGCCGGATCTGCACCGGGAACTGGCTCATCCGCTCGGCGAACGTGTTGTAGTGCTGCTGCACCAGCAACGTCGTCGGCACCAGCACCGCCACCTGCTTGCCGTCCTGCACGGCCTTGAACGCCGCCCGTACCGCGATCTCGGTCTTGCCGTAGCCGACGTCGCCGCAGATCAGCCGGTCCATCGGCACGGTCTGCTCCATGTCCCGCTTGACCTCGTCGATCGCGGCGAGCTGGTCCGGTGTCTCCTGCCAGGGGAAGGCGTCCTCCAGCTCGCGCTGCCACGGGGTGTCCGGGCCGAACGAGTGGCCCTTGGACGCCTTGCGCGCGGCGTACAGCTGGATGAGCTGCGCGGCGATCTCCCGGACCGCCTTGCGGGCCCGTGCCTTGGACTTCTGCCAGTCCGAGCCGCCCATCTTGTGCAGGGTCGGCTGCTCGCCGCCCACGTAGCGGGAGAGCTGGTCGAGCTGGTCGGTCGGCACGAACAGGCGGTCGCCGGGCTGGCCCCGCTTGCTGGCCGCGTACTCGATGACCAGGTATTCGCGGCTGGCGCCGTTGACGGTGCGCTGCACCAGCTCGACGTAGCGGCCGATGCCGTGCTGCTCGTGCACCACATGGTCGCCGGCCTTGAGCTCCAGCGGGTCGATGGTGTTGCGTCGCCGGCTCGGCATCTTGCGCATGTCCCGGGTCGAGGTGCCCCGACCACCTGTCACGTCGTTGCCGGTGAGCAGCACGAAGCGGGACGCCTCGTCGACGAACCCACTGCTCAGCGCGCCACAGGTCACCACCAGCTCACCCGGGACGGGCGCGGTCGGCACCTCCTCGGTCAACCGCGCGCCCAGGCCGGCGTCGCGCAGCACCTCCACCGCCCGCTGGGCCGGGCCGTGCCCCTCGAAGACCAGCGCGATCGACCAGCCCTCGCCGGCCCAGCGCTTGAGGTCGTCGACCACCCGCGCGGTCTCACCGTGGTAGAGCGGGGCCGGCTGGGCGGACAGGGTCACCGCGATGGCGTCGTCCGGGGTGACGGTGGCCTGCTCCGGCGCGTCCTCCCAGGGCTGCCGCGCCTCGGCGGTCTCCCCCTCCACCAGACCGAACGGGGACAGCGTCCACCACGGCTGGCCGAGCTTGCCGGCGGCGGCGCGCACCTCGCCGAGGGTGCGGAAGGCGGCGGCGCCGACGTCCACCGGGGCCTGGCCGCCGACCGCGGCGGCAGCCCAACTGGCCTGCAAAAACTCCTCCGAGGTACGCACCAGATCGTGCGCCCTCGTGCGGATCCGCTCCGGATCGCACAGCAGCACGTGGGTGCCGGCCGGCATGGCGTCGAGCAGCAGCTCCAGCGAGTCGGGGCCGACCAGCACCGGCGCCAGCGACTCCATGCCCTCGACCGGGATGCCCTCGGCCAGCTTGTCCAGGATCTCGGCCAGCTCGGGGTGCTGCTCGGCGAGCGCGGCGGCCCGGTCCCGGACCGCCGGGGTGAGCAGCAGCTCACGGCAGGGCGGTGCCCAGAGCAGCGGAACCTGCTCGATGGTCCGCTGGTCGGCGACGGCGAAGGTGCGGATCTCCTCCACCTCGTCGCCCCAGAACTCGACCCGGGACGGGTGCTCGTCGGTGGGCGGGAAGACGTCCAGGATGCCGCCGCGCACCGCGAACTCGCCGCGCTTGGTGACCAGGTCGACCCGGGCGTACGCCATGTCGACCAGTCGGTGGGCGACCTCCTCCAGGTCCGCCTCCTCGCCTGCGGCGAGCTGCACCGGCTCCAGGTCACCGAGCCCCTTGAGCTGCGGTTGGAGCAGCGAACGGACCGGCGCCACGACCACCCGCAGCGGCCCGGTGCCGCCGTGCGCGTCGGTCGCCTCCGGGTGTGCCAGCCGGCGCAGCACAGCCAGCCGCCGACCCACCGTGTCCGAGCGTGGGGAGAGCCGCTCGTGCGGCAGCGTCTCCCAGGATGGGAAGACCACCACCTGCTCCGCGGGCAGCAACCCACCCAACGCGGCGGCCAGGTCGTCGGCCTCGCGGGTGGTGGCGGTCACGGCGAGCACCGGCCGCCCGGCACCCTCGTTGTCCGCGGCGACAGCCGCGACGGCGAACGGGCGCAGCGCGGCGGGAGCAGTGATGTCGAGGCCGTCGACCTGGGCGGCACCGGAGCGCGCCAGGTCACGCGCGCGGGTCAGCCCCGGGTCGGCCAGGGCGGCGGAGAACAGACCGGTGAGCAAGGGAAACCTTCCAGGGGAGTCGACGCACACGACGGCGGCCCCGCGTCCAGCCGGACGAGGGGTGCACGACGACAAGCCTATCTCCGCGCACCGACACACAGCCCTTTCCGCCGAGGTCCGCGTCGCGTCGCGCTCGACACCCCACCCGTGAACCCGTTCGCCCAGGCATGCGCCACGCTCCCGGACCCCGATACACGCGCCCACGCCGCGGGGACCCCGGCCCGCGCCAGGCCCCGATGCCCCCGCGCCCGCAGCCCCCGCACCTCACGCCCAGCCCTCGCGCACCTGACACCTGCCCCAAGATCCGCGCACGTGGCCGCCCGGGGAGGGGCCGCTCGCACTGCCGCCCTCGTTCGCGCCTCAAGATCGTGCGGTGCGAACCCCACCAGCCGAAGCGTGGATCTTGACCGGTGGGTGGTCCCTGTGGTCGGGTTTTGTGATGGGGCAGTGGCGGGCACAGTTCGACGCGCAGGTGAGCTTCGCCAACGGCGGCGGGCTGCGTACCGAGGAGTTTCGGCTGGACATTCCGGGTCCGGAGATCAGCGACGACGACCTGGCGGTGTTGTTCGTCCGGCACCTCGGGCTGCTGATGGTCGCCGAGGTCCGGATCAGCGCGAAGACGATCATCGAAGAGCCGCACAAGGGTGGTCGGGGCGTCGCCGTCGAGGAGGCCGGCTCCGATCGTCGACTTGTCGAGTTGAGCCACGTGATCAGCGACGGGATGAGCACCCTGCCAGGTTGGCCGGCACCGCGGATCAGTGACTGGTTGACCTTCGCGGCGTCCCGGGCGAACTACGCGCCGGGCACCGAGTTCCACGTGGCCCGGATCGACATGATCGCCAACACCGGCACGTACCTGGACACCCCCGCCCACCGCTGGGCCGGCGGCGACGACCTGGCCGGGGTGTCCCTGAGCCGCCTCGCCGACCTGCCCGGTGTGGTCGTTCGCGTGCCGGCCGGCACCCGGGCCGTGGACCGGCTGATGTTGGCGCCGTACGAGGTGGCGGGGTGCGCGGTGTTGCTGCACACGGGGTGGGACGTGCACTTCGGCGCCGAGCGGTACGGCGCGCCGGAGGCGCCCTACCTGACCGGGGACGCCGCCCAGGCGCTGGCTGACGCCGGCGCCGCCCTGGTCGGCATCGACTCGATCAACATCGACGACATGAGTCCAGCGGCCGGCGGCGTACGCCCCGCGCACAGCACCCTGCTCGCCGCCGGCATCCCGGTCGTGGAGCACCTGACCGGCCTGGACGCGCTGCCGCCGAGCGGATTCCGGTTCACAGCGGCCCCACCGAGGGTGGCCGGCATGGGCACCTTCCCGGTCCGCGCCTTCGCCCTCGTAACCCTCTGAACTCCGCCCCCACCCCCGCGATCTCGCACTTCCTGTCCCGACACAGCTGGCATAGCCAAGAATCCCCGCCACCCTGTTCGGGTGGCGGGGATTCGGCTGCTAGGCGTGGTGCGGTCACACCTCAGGCTGCGGAGGGGTCGTCTCTCGCCAGCCATCGGAAGACGGCTGTCCAGGTGGTTGTGGAGGTTGCCGGGGTGTCCGGGCCCATCCACTCAACCATGCGGACACAGGCCGATCGAACTCACCGCCCCTGTGCCGGCGGAGCCGGCTTGGTGTCCGTCTCGGACGGCACGACGAGGGGCTCGACCGTGATCACGTCCCTGTCCTCGCGGCCGGACTCGTCCGACTTCTCCGCGTTCTGGCGATGGTGCATCCAACCCGCGGTTGCGAAGCAGGCGGCCAGGGCCAACAGAACGGCCGCCAGTGCGAACAGCGGCTGGCCAAGGACGGTGAGCAACACGGACGCCACGAGGACGGCCGTGATGATGGTCCCGGGCCCCGGCGGCAAGAGCTGCCACCGGGGCATGAGAGGACCAGGACTGCGGAAAGCCACCGTTGGCTCCCCTCTCTCTTCCTGATGTGGTGCGCTGGTCTTGGACTCCACGCGACAGCAGCCTTTCCCGGCCTCCGACGGTTTGCGGTCCGTCGACTGGAAGCAGGAAAGAACAGGCGGCATACGGGTGGTCTCACGGAAGTACTGCTGGAGAGTAAACCGTATGCCGCGACAGTGACAGGAGCGTGACCCCTTGCATCCTGTCCAATTTGAAAGCTTTTGAAGGACTGCGGGTGACGGGCATCACATTAGGAAGCTCCGACGGTCGACCCTCGTCGAACCGTGACCATCACGTTGAGTCGTTCGTTGGTCACTGAGGGATGCGAACCGTGTCATCCGTCAAATGAAAGAAATACAAGGCGCACTCTGGCCTTGTGTTCCAAATCACAGCCCGGCAAAGATGAGTGTCTTTAATTTTTGTCTAACTATGTCGCTTTCCGCGCCTACCGGTGAGTACCGATGACCGCAAGCGGGGTTGCCAACCCTGCGCATTGTCGGCAAGGTGGGGCCCAGCCGAGCCAAAGAACTTAGCGCTACCCCGTTCTCGCCTGACCGTTGGTCTTGGACATACTCACGGGACAGGCGTTACCCCCCGTTTTGCGGCAGGGGGTAGGTAAGGGCGACGCCCCAGAGGTTCACTACTTCAGCGGGCGTCGCCCTTACATTTTGTGCGGCATGGGAGCGCTTCCACCTTCAAAAGACAAGCTCGCGGCACGCGTCGGCAGAGCCTAATTGTCGAATGCGGATTGGTGGGCGGCAATCCAGAATCGCCTCCGCCGGAAAGCGGAAATGCTCTTTTCCACCGCTGGTTACCTTTGGTTCTGGCGGAAGAGCGGGATCTGGTGCCGCAGTGTCCGCGTGCGCGCCGGTTATCGCCCGCCAGAAGCCGCAACGCACTGCGGACGTCAGCGGAGACCGACCGATCCCGCACCCTGTACGCGGGGTTATCGGGTCGTCACAAAATCTCCCGATGGGGAAAGGCTCGCCCTGCGGCGAGGCGGAACGCGGCATGAGTGCTGGTCCCCCCGGGAGCATCGCCGAAGCGGCGGGTCAGGAGCCGGCCTGGAGGTGGCGCAGCACCGCGATGACCCGGCGGTGGTCGCTCTCGGACGGGGGCAGGCCGAGCTTGCCGAAGATGCTGGTGATGTGTTTCTCCACCGCCCCCACACTGAGGAACAGCGCCGCGGCGACCGCCACGTTCGACCGCCCCTGGGCCATCAGGGCCAGGACGGTCCGTTCCCGCTCGGAGAGGCTGGCCAACTCCTCGCCACCGCGGGCCGCACCGAGCAGTTGCGTCACCACCTCCGGGTCGAGCACTGTCGCCCCGGCGGCGACCCGGGTGAGCGCGTCGACGAACTCGCCGACCTCGGCGACCCGGTCCTTGAGCAGGTAACCGACTCCCCCGGCACCGCCGGCGAGCAACTGTGCCGCGTACCGGGTCTCCACGTACTGGGAGAAGAGCAGCACCGGCGTGCCGGGATGGGCCGCGCGGACGGCGAGCGCCGCCCGCAGCCCCTCGTCGGTGTACGTGGGCGGCATCCGGATGTCGATCACCGCGATGTCCGGCCGGTGCTCGTCGACGGCGGCCCGTAGCGCCTCCGGATCGGCCACGGCGGCGAGCACCCGGTGCCCCCGGTCGCTGAGCAGGTAGGTGAGCCCGTCGCGCAGGATCCCGGAGTCCTCGGCGAGGACCACTCGCAGCCCGGTCACGGCCGTACCGGGAGGTCCACGGTGACAAGCGTCGGCCCGCCGGGTGGGCTGTCTATCCGCATCGTGCCGTCCACGGTACGGGTTCGGTCGCGCAGGCCGGCCAGCCCGCCGCCGGGCAGGGCGCGGGCCGTCGACCCGATCCGGGCTCCGCCGTCGCCGTCGTCGGAGACCCGCACCCGCAGCAGGCCGCCCTCCTGGCGTACGTCGACTGTCGCCCGCCGGGCGGTGGAGTGTTTGGCGACGTTGGTGAGCAACTCGGCGACGCAGTAGTAGACGATCGTCTCCACCGCCGGCGACGGCCGCTCACGCAACGCGACCCGCAACGCGACGGGTACGGCGCCCCGGGCCGCCAGGGTGGCCAGCGCCGCCTCCAGCCCGTTGTCGAGCATCGGCGGGTGAATGCCCCGGGCCAGGTCCCGCAGGTCGGTGATCGCGGTCTTCGCGTCCCGGTGCGCGGTCTCCACGAGTGCCCTGGCTTCCGGCCCGGCCCCGTCGGCGAGCTTCTCCTTGACCATGCCCAACTTCATCGCCAGGGCGACAAGTTGCGCCTGGGTGCCGTCGTGCAGGTCGCGTTCGATGCGGCGCAGCAGCGCGGCGGCGTCGTCGACGGCCAGGGCGCGGGTCCGTTCGAGGGTGTCGACCCGGTCGTCGAGGCTGCTCGGGCCGAGTAGGCCGCGGATCAGCAGCTCGTCTGAGAACAGCACGCCGCGCAGCAGCCAGGGGCCGGCGAGAAGCATCCCGGCACCGATCCCGGCCAGCAGGAACGATCGGGGCCAGGTGTCGAAGAAGAAGTCCCCGAGTTGCAGGGCGGCGCGGTGCGGCCGGCCCGTGCTGTCGGTGTTGACCGGCTGGATGAACTTCCACCAGAGCGGATGGCTGAGCAGGAACACCGGGTAGCAGAGGAAGACCGCGACCACCGCCGCCGCGAGCACGGTCACCGGCAGCTTGACGATCAGATAGGCCATCGCCCGCCACCCCGTGGCGTCGCCCAGGCCGGTGCGGACGTACCCCACCGGGCCGGGCCGTCGGCGGACCGGGCGTGGCGCGTCGACCCGCAGCCCGAGCGCCGCGCGGGCGAGAGCGCGGTGCAGCCGGCCCCAACCGCGAGCGCCGAGGACGCCGGTGGACAGCAGCGGCAGGCCGAGCAGCGTCAGCGAGAGCATGCCGCCGACCACGACCGTGAGAGCGGCGTACGCGAAGCCGACGACCGCCAGCGGCAGGCCGACCAGCACGTACCCGACCTGATGGCGGAGTTGCCGCAGACGCGTCATCTGATCCTCCCGACCTGCCGGACGACACCACGGCGGGCGAGACCGTGCCGGTCAACACAACGCCGGACGCCAACGCGCCGGCTGATCCCGCGCCGACGCTTACCGGAGTGTCCGCTCAGCATGCCGGGGCACGAGCCGCCCGCCCAGCCGGCCAACCCGTCGTGGTCTGTCGGGTTAACCCCACCCGACCGGCGGGAGATCCGCATTCACCCGCGCTCCGCACTTCGACAGGGTCGACGGGGACAGACGTCGTCACGTCGATGGGAGCAAGATCATGATGCGTCAGCTGTGGGCCGTGGTGGTGTCGGTCGGCTCGTTGGTCGCCACACTCGCCGTCGCGCCCCTGCCGGCTCGTGCCGGCCAACCAGGGGCGGAACGCCGGGCGATGGTCGCCGCGCTCGACCAACTGGTCGCGGACGGCTTTCCCGCCGCGGTGGCGTACGGCCGGGTGGATGGCCGACGGTGGCAGGTGGCGGCGGGGATGGCCGACCGGGCCACCGGGGCGCGGGCCCGGCCGGACGACCGGTTCCGGATCGCCAGCAACACCAAGGCGTTCGTGTCGACAGTGCTGCTGCAACTGGTGGGCGAGGGTCGGTTGACCCTCGACGATCCGATCGAGCGGTGGCTGCCCGGGGTCGTCCGGGGTAACGGCAACGACGGTTCGACGATCACCGTCCGGCAGTTGCTCAACCACACGAGCGGCATCTGGGACCCGACCGGCGAACGGAGTTTCTGGGCGCCGTACCTCGACGACCACGACTGGGACCGGGTCATCGCACCCCGCACGGTGATCGCCCTGGCGGTGGCTCACCGACCGGACTTCGCCCCGGGCACCTCGTGGGGCTACTCGAACACGAACTACCTGCTGGCCGGTCTGATCATCGAGGCGGTCACCGGCCGGGACGCGGCGTCCGAGGTGCGGCGGCGGATCATCGGACCGCTGGGTCTGCGGCACACCTCGTTCCCGGTCACCGACCCGGAGATCCACGGTCGGCACCTGCACGGCTACGACCTGGCCGGGCGAGATGTGACCACGTTCAGCCCGTCCTACGACTGGACCGCCGGGGCGATGATCTCGACGGCGGCGGATTTGGCGCGGTTCCACCGGGCGCTGTTCGGCGGGCGACTGCTCGCGCCGGCACAGCAGCGCGCGTTGGAGACGCTGGTGCCCACCGACGACGGGCCGGACGGGTACGGGCTGGGCGTGCAACGGATGACGGTGCCCTGTGCCGCGGGCCCGACGTCGGTGTGGACGACCGACGGTGGCGGGCCGGGCTTCACCAGCATCGCGGCGACCAGCCTGGACAACTCCCGGCAGCTTGTCCTCGCCGGCAACGTCTACGACATCGACGCCGACGTTCGGGGCCTGCCGCCGGTGCCGGCGAGCGCGGGCGCCCTGGCCGCGCTGCGGTCGGTCCTCTGCGCGACCGACTGACACCTGCGGATTCCGGTGCACGCACCTCCCCACCGGGTGCGTGCACCGCACAGGTCCCGTCAGTAACGCACCGAGATCCGGCGGTCGACGGCGTCGACAAGGATCTCGCCGCCGTACGGGATGATCAACTGCGGGTCGGTGTGACCGAGGTCGACGTCGAAGACCACCACCGCCTCCGGGTTGTACGGCGTGAGGCCGCGGATGATCGCCTCCCGCTGGGCCGCGCCCCACGCCGAGCGCTCCGGCACCGACAGCGGTTTGTCGAAGTCCCACGCCTTCGGACGACCGACGACGATCGCCGCGAAGGCGGTCAGCAGGCCCCGCTCCCCCATGTTGCGCACGATCCGGAACACCTCCTGCGCGCTGGGCATCTCCTGCGAGGTCTCGACAACCAGCACGGCCCCGGCCAACTCGTCGCGGGTCGGCACCCGGTCGGTGGCCATCAGCCAGTGCAGGATCTCCAGGCAGCCACCCCAGGTGCGCCCCCGCACCACCCGTTCCGGTCCCTGCCAACGCCAGCCCTCGCCGGGCAGCATCTCCGGCTCGTACGCCAGCGTCTCGGGCTCGGTCCACGGGTTCGGCCGGTCACCCCACGCGGGCGCGGGCGTCAGCGCGTACCAGTCGGTGGTGAACAGCGCGGCGCGCAGCGAGTCGAAGGTCAGCGGGTGCGGCGCGCCCGGGCGGCCGAGGTGCACAAGCACCGATCCGCCGTGGTAGGCGACGATGCCCAGCCGGTAGAGGTGGTTGAGCATGTTGGTGTTGTCGGAGTAGCCGAAGTAGGGCTTCGGGTTGGCCCGCAACACGTCGTCGTCGAGGTACGGGGTGACGGTGATCAGGTCGTTTCCGCCGACCGTGGCGAGCACGGCGGTGACGCTCGGGTCGGCGAAGGCGGCGGTCAGGTCGCGGGCCCGGTCGCGCGGGTCCGCCCCCGTGACCCGGGTGGTCGGATACTCCACCGGCTCCAGTCCCAACTCCTCGCGCAGCCGGCGCAGCCCCAACTCGTACGCGTGGGGGAAAATCGCCGGCAGGCCGGCGGACGGTGAGACGACCGCGACCCGGTCGCCCGGACGCGGCTTGGGCGGGTAGCGCAGCGACACCATGATCAGACGCTAATCGGCCAGCCAAGCGGTTTTCGCCCGGCAGCTGGCAAACCGCCGCTGGTCAGCGCGAGCCTGGTTCGGTGCCGCCGGACCGTCACCGCCAGACCCGGTCGCCCCGCCCGGCCACTGGCCAGCCTCCGGCGGCTCCGGATCAGCCCGAAACGGTGGCTGAGATCACGCCCGAAAACACCGCCCCAGGGGCAGTGGATCACCCGGGGGTCTCCAGACATACGGTGGGCGCGGATACCATCCAGTGAGTCGGACAGCGCTGTCCTTCGCATCCACGTGAGGGAGCGCACCGTGACTGACCAGCACGACCACGACGGCCCCGACGCCGCGCTGCGTGCCGACATCCGCCGACTGGGCACCCTGCTCGGTCAGACCCTGGCCCGCCAGGAGGGTCGCCCCCTGCTCGACCTCGTCGAGGAGATCCGCGCCCAGGTCCGCACCGACGCCCCGGCGGCCGCCCAGCGCCTCGGCGGGCTCGACGTGACCACCGGCACCAAGCTGGCCCGCGCCTTCTCCACCTACTTCCACCTGGCCAACATCACCGAGCAGGTGCACCGCGCCCGGGACCTGCGCCGCCGTCGCGCGGTGCAGGGCGGCTGGTTGGACCAGGCGGCCAAGATGATCGCCGAGCGTGGGGTGCCGGCCGAGGAGATCGCCAACGCGGCACGTCGGCTGGCGGTCCGCCCGGTCTTCACCGCCCACCCGACCGAGGCGGCCCGCCGCTCGATCCTGTCCAAGCTGCGCGCGATCGCCGACGAGTTGGACACCGAGACCGCCAACGCGATCCTCTACGGCGCCAGCGACGAGGGCCCGGCCAACCGCCGCCTGGCCGAGTTGCTGGACCTGATGTGGCAGACCGACGAGCTGCGCCTCGACCGACCGGACCCGACCGACGAGGCCCGCAACGCCATCTACTACCTGCGCGACCTCTACGCCGAGGCCGCCCCGCAGGTGCTCGACGATCTGGCCGACACGCTGCGCACCCTCGGCGTGGAGACCTCGCCGACGGCCCGGCCGCTGAGCTTCGGCACCTGGATCGGCGGCGACCGCGACGGCAACCCGTTCGTCACCCCGGCGGTCACCCGCGAGGTGCTGACCATCCAGTACGAGCACGGCATCGCGGCCACCGAGAAGGCGATGGACCACCTGATCAACGAGGTGTCGGTCTCCCGCCGACTGCGCGGGGTGTCGCTGGACCTCTCCGCCAGCCTCGCCGCCGACCTGGACGCCCTGCCCGAGGTGGCGACGCGGTTCCGGCGGGTCAACGCCGAGGAGCCGTACCGGCTCAAGGCGCGCTGCGTGAAGGCGAAGCTCGCCAACACCCGGCAACGCCTGCGCCAGGGCACCGCGCACGTGCCGGGCCGGGACTACCGGGGCTCCGCCGAGCTGATCGCCGACCTGGACCTGCTGCGCGCCTCGCTGGCCCGCAACTCCGGGCAGCTCACCGCCGTCGGCCGGTTGGCCTCGACCATCCGTACCGTCTCCGCGTTCGGCCTGCACCTGGCCACCATGGACGTACGGGAGCACGCCGAGGCGCACCACGCGGTGCTCGCCCAGCTCTACGAGGCCGTCGGCGAGGTCTCCGACTATCCGGCGCTGACCCGACTGGAACGCACCAAGCTGCTCGCCGACGAGCTGACCGGGCGGCGACCGCTGTCCACCCTCGACACCCCGCTCTCCGAGCCCGCCCGCAAGACGTTCGACGTGTTCAGCACCATCCGGGAGGCCCAGGACCGGTTCGGCACCGAGGTCATCGAGTCGTACATCATCTCGATGACCATGGGTGTCGACGACGTGCTGGCCGCGGTGGTGCTGGCCCGCGAGGCCGGCCTGGTGGACGTGCACAGCGGGCGCGCCCGGGTCGGGTTCGTGCCGCTGCTGGAGACCCCGGCCGAGCTCAACGCCGGCGGCGAACTCCTCGACGACCTGCTGTCGCTGCCCGCGTACCGGGCGCTGGTGCGGGCCCGGGGCGACGTGCAGGAAGTCATGCTCGGCTACTCCGACTCCAACAAGGAAGCCGGGATCACCACCAGCCAGTGGTCGATCCACCGCGCGCAGCGTGCGCTGCGCGACGTGGCCGCCCGGCACGGGGTGCACCTGCGGCTGTTCCACGGCCGGGGCGGCACGGTCGGTCGCGGCGGCGGGCCGACGCACGAGGCGATCCTGGCTCAGCCGTACGGCACGCTGGACGGCGCGATCAAGGTGACCGAGCAGGGTGAGGTGATCTCCGACAAGTACACCCTGCCGTCCCTGGCCCGGGAAAATCTGGAGCTCACCCTCGCCGCAGTGCTCCAGGCGACCCTGCTGCACACCGCGCCACGGCAGCCGGCCGAGATGCTGGAACGCTGGGACGCGACGATGGACAAGGTCTCCGAGTCGGCGTTCCGGCGCTACCGGTCGCTCGTCGAGGACCCGGACCTGCCGGCGTACTTCTGGGCGTCCACCCCCACCGAGCTGCTCGGCGCGCTGAACATCGGCTCCCGGCCGGCGAAGCGCCCGAACACCGGCGCGGGGCTGTCCGGTCTGCGGGCCATTCCGTGGGTGTTCGGCTGGACGCAGACCCGGCAGATCGTGCCGGGCTGGTTCGGCGTCGGCTCCGGACTGGCCGCCGCCCGCGAGGCCGGTCTGGCGGACGTGCTCGCCGAGATGCACCGCAACTGGCACTTCTTCCGCACGTTCCTGTCGAACGTCGAGATGATGGTGACCAAGACCGACCTGAGCATCGCCCGCCGGTACGTCGAGACCCTGGTCCCGAAGAAGCTGCACCCGATCTTCGAACAGATCGAGCAGGAGTACGAGCTGACCAAGCGGGAGGTGCTGGCGGTGACCGCCTCACCCGCCCTGCTGGAAAACTCGCCGGTGCTCCAGCGCACCCTCGCCGTCCGGGACACCTACCTGGAGCCGCTGCACCACCTCCAGGTGGCGCTGCTGCGGCAGTACCGGGAGTCCGGTGCCGCCGGGCGGGCGATCGCCACCGCCCCGGGCGGCCGACGCGCACCGAGCGACGGCACCGCCCTGGAACGCGCGCTGCTCACCACGGTCAACGGCATCGCCGCCGGCATGCGCAACACCGGCTGATCAACAGGTACGAGAACGGGCCCCGGTCGCTGCGACCGGGGCCCGTTTCCGTAGGTGTGCACGACTGTCAGAAGTCGCCGCCGCCGAAGTCCCCACCACCGAAGTCGCCGCCACCGAAGTCCCCACCACCGAAGCCGCCACCACCGAAGTCCCCACCGGCGTAGTCACCGCCGACGTCGCCGCCCTGGTCACCGCCGGCGAAGTCGCCGCCCTGGTCACCGCCGAAGTCCTGGTCGGCGCTGCCCTGGTCGACGCCGTCGCCGAAGCCCTCCTGGTAGCCGGCGTCGTAGCCGTACCCGGGGTCGGCGAAGGCGGGCGAGAACAGCGCGTCGGCGATCAGGATGCCGCCGAGCACACCGGCGCCGGCACCCAGCGCGGTCTTCCACCACGGCGTCGAATACCACCCGGCCGGCACCGGCCGACCCTGGTAACGCCCACCGGGGTAGTAGTAGGGCGTTTCCCGGCCGGGTTGCGGGCCGGCCCGGAAGGTCTGCCCCTGCACGTCGACCTCGCGCTCCTTGGTGAGCTGCCCCACGCCCCGCGCGGCGGCCAGCGTCGGCACCTCCGGACCCGGATCGATGCCCAGCGCGGTACGCGCCGCCCGGATGTACGCCAGCCCCTCCAGCGCGGTCTCCCGCGCCAACCCGAACTGGTGCGGCGTACGCGCCTGCTCCAACTGCGAGCCGGCCGCGTTGTACCGCTCACCGGCATCGGCCAGCGCCTGGCGTACCGCTGGTTCGTCGCCCTGCAGGTTCATCAACTGGCCGCCGAGGCGCTCGTACCACCGCTGCGCCTCCGCGCGGGCGTCGCCGAGCGCGGTGCGCTGCCGGGCGTTGGCCTGGGCGCGGACGAGCGCCGCGGCGCCCAGCCCGCCGACCAGCACGACCGCGAGGCACAACACAAGTTCCATGTCATCGAACGTACCCCCGCCTGTCGCGTCGTATCCGTCTGGCAAGCTCCGGTGATGGACGTCTCGACCCTGCTCCTGGTGATCGTGTGCCTCGGTGCCGGCGGGGCGGTGGGCTGGCTCGCGGCCCGGTCCCGCTCGGCGGCCGACATCGCCCGCCTCGATGCCACCCTGGCCGCCACCCGGGAGGGCGAGGGCCGGCTGGAGCAGTCGATGCGGGCGCTGAGCTACGAGGCCACCGCGCAGTCCCAGGAGGCGGTGGCCCGGGCGGTCGCGCCGCTGCACGACACCCTGCGCCGCTACGAGCTGCGGGTGGCCGAGCTGGAACACGACCGGGTCGACGCGTACGCCGAGCTGCGCGAGCAGGTCCGTTCGATGACCGCCGTCTCCGGTGAGCTGCGCACCGAGACCAAGCAACTGGTGGCGGCGTTGCGCGCGCCGCAGGTGCGGGGCCGCTGGGGCGAGCACCAGCTACGCCGGATCGTCGAGGCGGCCGGCATGTTGGAGCACTGCGACTTCTCCGAGCAGGTCACCGCCGCCACCGACCAGCAGGTCGTCCGACCGGATCTGGTGGTCCGGCTGCACGGCGGCCGATCGGTCGTGGTGGACGCCAAGGCACCGTTCGAGGCGTACCTGACGGCCATGGAGGCCCGCGACGAGCGCGGCCGGGACACCCACCTCGACGCGCACGCCCGGCACCTGCGAGGGCACGTCGACGCGCTGGCCGCCAAGTCCTACTGGTCGGCGTTCGACAACTCACCCGAGTTCGTGGTGCTGTTCATTCCGGCCGACACGTTCCTCGACGTCGCACTCCAACGTGACCCGACGCTGCTGGAGCACGCGTTCACCCGCAACGTGGTGCTGGCCACGCCGGCCACGCTCGTCGCCCTGCTCCGGACCGTCGCGTACTCCTGGCGGCAGGAGGCGCTGGCCCGCAACGCGCTCGCGGTGCACACCCTCGCGCGGGAGCTGTACGGTCGGCTCTCCACGCTTGGCGACCACGTGGGCAAGCTCGGGTCGTCGCTGGCCGGGGCGGTGACCGCGTACAACCGGGCGGTCGGGTCGTTGGAGGCCCGGGTGCTGGTCAGCGCCCGCAAGCTCGCCGAGTTGGGCGTCTCGGACGACGAGTTGGCCACGCCCGCGCAGGTCGAGTTGACGCCCCGGCAGCCGCAGGCACCCGAGCTGGCCGATCCGGCCGACGACGAGGTCACGACCCGCTAGCGCCTGGCGCGGCTGTTCAGGACCGGTTGGCGTTCGACACGACGAACGGGGTGCCCTGCTGGCAGGTGGTCATCATGCCGGGCTCGGCCCGGCCGCTGACCTCCACCCGCGCACCCGGGGTCAGCACGTCCCGCGGCCCCCCGAGGAGCAGGTAGCCGTCGAGCAGGACGCAACCGGGCTCCACCCCGCCCTGAACCACCCCGGACAGGGTGGTGGCCCGGACTCCCGGGGGCGTGCTCGGGCCGCCCGGCTTCGGGCGTGACGGCATCCCGGTCGGTGCGGGGTCGACGACCGATGGCGTGCCGGTCGGCGCGGGGTCGACGTTCGACGGCGTGCCGGTCGGGTCGGGCGTGGGCTGGCTGGTCACCGTGCCGGTCGGCGTCGGCGGGGGGTTGCCGCCTCCGGCGTCCTGGCTGCCGCAGGCACTCAGCGCCACACAGACGGTCAGCGCGGAGACGACGAGCCGAAAGGTCCTCATGCCGAATCTGACGTACGCCGGGCCGGGTTCGTTCCCGTGTTCAGCCGCGCGCCGCCGCGGCCTTCATGTCCCGCTTCAGCTCCTGCGGAAGTGAGAACGTGAGCCGCTCGTTGGCGGTGGTGATCTCCTCGACGTCGGCGAAGCCCCGCGCGGCGAGGTAGGCCAGCACCTCCTGGACCAGGTCGTCCGGGACGCTCGCGCCGGAGGTCAGGCCGACCGTGTTGGCCCCCTCCAGCCAGGCGTCGTCGATCTCGTGGGCGAAGTCGACCAGGTGGCCGGCGCGGGCGCCCGCGTCCAGGGCGACCTCGACCAGGCGGACCGAGTTGGAGGAGTTCGTCGAGCCGACCACGATCACCACGTCGCAGTCGGCGGCGATCTCCTTGACCACGTGCTGCCGGTTGGACGTGGCGTAGCAGATGTCGTCGCTGGGCGGGGACTGCAGCAGCGGCAGCCGCTGCTTGAGCCGGGCCACCGTCTCCAGCGTCTCGTCGACCGAGAGTGTGGTCTGGGAGAGCCAGACGACCTTCTCCGGATCGCGGACGGTGATCTTGTCGGCGCCGTCCGGGCCGTCGACAAGTTGGATGTGCGCGGGGGCCTCGCCGGCGGTGCCGATGACCTCCTCGTGCCCCTCGTGACCGATGAGCAGGATGTCGTAGTCCTCGGCGGCGAACCGCTTCGCCTCGTGGTGCACCTTGGTGACCAGCGGGCAGGTCGCGTCGATCGCCTTCAGCGAGCGCGCCTTGGCCTGCTCGTAGACCTCGGGAGCGACGCCGTGCGCGGAGAAGATGACGGTGGACCCCTCCGGCACCTCCTCGTTCTCCTCCACGAAGATCGCGCCCTGCGCCTCCAGGGTCTGCACGACGTGCTTGTTGTGCACGATCTGCTTGCGCACGTAGATCGGGGCACCGTAGAGCTTCAGTGCCTCCTCGACGGTCTGCACCGCGCGGTCGACGCCGGCGCAGTAGCCGCGGGGCTTCGCCAGGAGCACGCGCTTGCCGGTCCGGGGAGTCGCCTGAGCCTCAGTCACCCCCCCATCGTACGTGCCGGCCCCCTCCAGGCCTGTTGATCATGAGGTTATTGCTGCGACACGCCGCTTGGGGTCAAGGGGTGAGTGCAATCGTTAGGTAGCGATGAGGTGGTCCAGGCGTTCGGCTGGGGTTGCCCAGTCGAGCGTCTG